>CAYPSP010000175.1:0-3219 GCA_964413335.1 uncultured Dehalococcoidales bacterium | reverse complement strand
CGGTGAAGCTGCGCCCAAGTCATTAACCTCAGTATTGGTCAGGAAAGACGAACGGAATTGCACTCCCCAACGTCCATCGATTTTCGTAAAAATCCAGAGGGTATCGAAGCCGTTATATTCAGTACCATCTGCATGTTGACGTGATTGGCGTATTACCAGGTGGACCTTATCTGCACTTGCCTGAACTGCTTTAATTGACAGGGTGCTGGTATGGTGCCACCTTTCCTCTTTCAGTTTTCTGGTTACATCATCTTGAACTGCTCTGAAATCATCAGCAGTCTCCCACCATTGAAATCTGTTTTCAGCTAGTCGTAAAGTAGGAAAATGCATCTGGGCAATCTGTGTTTCAATATCACGAGCATTCCAGGCATTATTCCACCTGTGAAAAGTAGCAATTGCTTCCTGTGCTGAATCTGTCATAAAAACCTCCATGCAGTAGGCTCGCTTCACGTTAATTATATCAAAGTAGCCCTAGCTAAATACAGGGATAATTATAGTATAAACGCTGTCACTATTACTTAATAAGAGTTATTGTGGGTTGCTAGCCAATAAATAAAACTATAAGATAAGCTTTCTGCTTAAGCATAACAATTATGAGAAAAAAGAAGTTTAGTTATCAAATATTCTAGAGATAATCATCTGGCAGAAAGGAGCAAAAAATGTACGAAGTAGAACACATATTGACCTTAAATAATAATCTGGGAGAAAGTCCACAGTGGAATATGGAAGAAAAGGCTCTGTACTGGATTGACCTCTGGCCGGGAAGAATCTATCGGTATTGGCCGGCAAAAGGAACTTATGAAATATTCAACGTAGGCATACCTATTGGAGCGCTATCCTTCAGGGCTTCCGGCGGGTTGATTCTGGCTACCAGAGATGGTTTTGCTTTCTGGGATACAAAAAGTGGCAAGCTTGATTTTATAGTTGACCCCGAGGCGAATAACAAACATACGAGATTTAATGATGGGAAAGTAGACCGGAAGGGGCGCTTCTGGGCCGGAACGATGATTGAAGGAAGCAGTGAGGCCGCTGGTTCTTTATATCGCCTCGACCCTGACGGAACGGTACACACAATGGAGACAGGCATAGTACTATCAAATGGAATTGGCTGGAGCCCTGATGATAAGACCATGTACTATAATGATACAAAGAAACACGTCATCTATGCTTACGATTTCCACAGTGAATCAGGGGATATCTCAAATAGAAGGAATTTCGTACAGTTTTCAGATGATATTGACCCCGATGGACTGACCGTAGACAGGGAAGGTTATATCTGGTGTGCGTTGTGCAAGGATTACAAGATAGTCAGATATGATCCTGCGGGTAAGGTGGATAGAGAGATACGTATGCCTACCCCTTTCACTTTGAGCTGTATCTTTGGGGGTGATAATCTTGATGAGCTGTATGTGACCACCGGGTGGAACGTAGACAAAGAAAAACAGGCCCCATTCGCTGGAGACTTATTCCGTATCCAGACTGACGTGAAGGGTTTGCCAGAGCCTAAGTTTGCAGGATGAGTTAGTTTTAATGGCTTATGGCTGTTATAAATTGCTGTAATGTTACTGGGATTGGGTTATAAAAAGCAGAAAGAAACTTGTTTAAGGAGGAGAACAAATGGCTGCTAAAGAAAAGATACGACAGGGTGTTATCGCAGCCCTTCCTGAAGCGAAGGAAATAAGTAATGTAGAGTTGAGAGAGAAAGTATATGATGCCTGGACAATGGCGTTAGCGGAAAGTGGGTTCTCCAGGATTGAGGACATACCAGCATCGGGAAATCCCGACTCCCCAGCTATGAAAACAGGAACCCAGGCGGACCATCTCCGGTCAGTAGCCAGAATGTCCTTGGCTATTGCCAAAGAGATGAAAGGTACCTTTAACGAATTTAGCGTAGACATGGATGAGATAATGGCTGGGGGGCTTTGCCATGACCTTGGTAAGCCTTTTGAATTTGATCCGAAGAACCAGGAAAGATGGAAGTCGGATTCACGAATAACCGGATTTCCGTCAATACGTCACTCTGTTTATGGGGTTCATATTGCCCTGGCAGCTGGCCTCCCCGAGAAAATTGCGCATATTGCTGGTGCTCATTCTAAGGAGGGCGAGAATATAGAAAGAAGTCTTGCATGCGCAATTATTCATTATGCTGACCATGCTTACTGGCGAATACTTGCCAAGGCGGGGATGTTAGAGGACTCTTCTTATTATAAATCTAATGGTTAGATAATACTATTGGCGTTTGTAAATGAATTAGGAGCTGACGTATATTTCAGTTACTTTTTAAAAGTGTTGCTGTTCCCTTATTTTTGTCCCTTGCTGTCCTATAGACATATTTAAGAGGCAAGAGCGAAGCTAACGCCAGAGAATATAAACCAAACTCCAAATCCCGCCAGGACAATTGCACATCCGGCGAATACCAGGTGATGTACTCTTTCTGTCCATAAATGTTTTGACTTGAATACCAGCCATGAAACAAGATAGAGCCAACCAACGTCACAAAGCCAGTGAGTCACTGCCAGTGCAACTATCCCTATAATTCCGAAAGCACGAGCATTTGCGAGGAGCGCCAGTCCAACAGTTGCCCACCATAGAAAAAAGTAGGGACTAGCAGCAGTCGTGGCTAGACCGGCAACAACGCAATTCTGTGATGATTTCTTGGGCTCATTAAATAAGGTGGGCCTGGTTCTGAAAATATATACTGCCATCCAGATGAGCACTAATCCTCCTGCCAAGCTCACTGACATTTTGACTTCTGGAATAACAAAGAAGCGGTCGAAACCGAGGTAGATTAGCACGATCAGTGGAAATTCGATTATTGCGTGACCAATGGCAATAAGCGCACCTGCCGTTTTGTGTTGTGCCCCTTTGGTAATGGTAATGGCGGTGACTGGTCCCGGCATCATTACGCCAGTGAGCGATATGGCGGCAACAGAGCCAATAAACAACATAAAATTACTAAAAGAACTCATGGCAACACTTCTATTATAACTGATTCTATCATCGCTAACCGAACCTATCCAGTTCACTTGTCCAAAACAAGATGCCAGCGGATATCGTTGCTAAATCCAGAACAATGGAAAGTTTCCTATTTTTATTGATAAGGTCAATATATGCTATCGCTGATAACCAGTATGGCATACCAGGATATATCAACATATAATAACAGGAGTAGATGGCCTGCTCAGGAAACGCGGTGATGAAATGCTAGACTGAGTAAGA
>CAYPSP010000174.1:0-3242 GCA_964413335.1 uncultured Dehalococcoidales bacterium | reverse complement strand
ATTTATTTCCGCAATCACCACAATACTTCAGATTTTCTGTGTTTTCAAAACCACTGGGGAAGTTAGAGATGACGACTTGCATGGCATCGGTGTCGCGTGCCATCCCCTCGCTATTATCAGTTCCTCCACTCTGCAAATTATCGATGACGAGAAGCACTCCTGCCTGTTTGCCTTTAGTTAATAGTTGCTCCATTTCACCTACACTTAAGTCTTCGGGACGACCATAGCTGGCTACCACATCAAACCCAGCCCAACTTATGAAGCCCACCTGCATTTCGGCGCAGAGCACTTTTACGCCGCTTACATTAGCATCTTGCAGCCTATCTTTTATTTCTATTTCTTTAGCTGAGATGACTTCCTTTCTATTTGCGGCACTCTCCTGGTAATAGTCTGAATCCCCTGGATATATTTCGGAAAGAATCTGGGATATCTTGTCTGCCATCTCAATCTGATATGAGGGAAGCATGGGGGTATCCATTATATCTATAATTCTGATGGGCAAATCAGGATTGTTGGCAGCCTCTATAAGACCGGTGATATTTGCCTTATCCTGTTGCCAGTTGTGGATAATGAACAATTCACCATTGGCAAGTGCTTCAATGTCTCCTGGCTTCACATCATAATGTCCAGGGCACATCCCTCCTGGAATTAAATTGGTGATTTCTAACTTATCACCTGCTATATCTCGCACGGCGCTTGCTATTTGAGAACTACCTGTCACTATTTTTGCTGATGGGGAGCTACACGATAAAGGTATAAGAAGTATCGCCATAGCAAGTAAAATCAAAAAACCTGAAAATATTTTCCTCAAAACAATTCCTCCTTTAGGCTTCTGTTCTAATTAATTGGTAACCTCATTTTCTTTGGCTTATTATTGACATTTAATATCTCTTAATTCGTAATTATGGCCATATTAGAATGACTCCCCATATATTCCCCTGTCGCGATCTTTTTTATGTTTCTACTATCAGCCTTTTAAATATTTCCATGCTCATATCACTCACCTTCTACCACAGGTTTAGAGCGGTACCATAACATTCTATTTTAGCTTCATCTGACATTTAATATCTCTTAATTCGCAAGGGAGACTGCCATGAATAGGATTGGTAAGCTTATTGACATCTTCGCTTTTCCATTTGTAATAGATATTTGTATTGCAACAATATTATGACCATATCAGAACCATCCTCGTAGATATAATGCCCAAAGGGAATGCCACATTATTTACAAAAGATGCAATACTATTGCCAACATTACATAACCGACTCCAAACATTCCTCTTTATAGTTGCCATGATAATTATTTGTACCTCTGCCAAAATCATCACCGTAATAGCTCTGCTACAGAAGAAAAAAGAATAGTTTATGCTACAACCTCCACTACTCATTATTCCCCTGATTCAACTTCTATATCTCTTTTTCCGCATCAATCAATAATAGCCTATGTACTGCACAACCAACCCCACATTTTCTTAACCCTTTTCATAATTCTATTTATTTATGTAGAAATCCAGAACAATCACGAGCTAACTTGACCGGCAGTCACTACAAACTCCGAAAATGACCATATGGCGTAAATCTGCATCGAATCCATAATCCCGAAGCATGGAGGCTTTTAATGGATATAAAGCTGATTCCTCTAAATCAATTACTTTTCCACAGATATGGCAAATCAAATGATGGTGATGCCCTTTTATGGCAGCATGATAGCGAATACATCCATCTCCAAGGTTGCTTTCTGTAACCAGTTTCAGGTCACTTAGTAATTCCAGGATACGGTAGATTGTAGATTTGTTGATAAAAGGAAACCGATCGTGTAGTTGTTCATAGATTTCCTCGGCACTAATATGGTTGTCTGCATGATAAATGGTCTTAAGGACTAAGATGCGTTGTGGGGTTAGACGATAACCTTTCTCATGTAGAATTTCATAACAAAGCATTTATAGAAATAAGCATAACAGGGCTGGCTTCTAAATGCAATAAGTTGCATATGCAACGATTCGTTTTTATTTTTTACTTTCTGCTATCCATCCATAAAGTAAATGGCCCATTATTATCGATATGTACCAACATATGTTCTTGAAAAACTCCCGTTTTCGTCTTTAGACCGGTGTCGCGAATTTGGTTAACGAAGAAATCATACATTAGTTGTGCCTTATCTGGTGGTGCAGCATCAGCGAAACTAGGCCGCCTTCCTTTTCGGAGATTGGCCAGAAGGGTGAACTGACTTATTATCAGAATCTCGCCATTTATTTCCAATACAGATATATCAAATTCACTCTTTCAACGAGGGAAAATACGTAAGCCCTTTATCTTGTCAACCAAATAGCGAGCATCTTTCTTTGAATCGTCTCGTTCGACACCGAGAAAAATTACTATTCCACACCCAATTTGTCCTACCAGTTTATTCTCTATGCTTACAGATGCCCCATTAACTCGTTGAATCAGTGCTTTCATCTTTGCATTTTTATGTCAGTCATGGTAAATTAACCTTGGAAAGAAATATTATACCTGATTAAGTGGGTAAAAGCCCACTTTTTAATTGTCGTATAGAGATAATATGAAATCAGAATTTATGGCGGCGATTACACAACTCTCATCTGAGAGGAATTTGCCCAAAGAGGTAGTGTTGTCTATCTTAGAGGCAGCGTTGGTATCTGCTTATAAAAAAGGGGTCTTCTCTCCTGAGCAGGACATCTCGGTCAAGCTTAACTCTACTGGTATTGGGGTCAGTGTCTATGTTAATAAAATAGTAGTTGAATCAGTGACAAATGACCTCACGGAGATCTCTTTGCCCGAAGCTCAAAAGTTTCAAGACGACTATCAGCTTGGTGATATAGTGCCGATAGAATCCACCCCAAAAAACGCTGGTCGCATAGCTGCACAGACAGCAAAACAGGTAGTGTTACAACGGTTACGCGAGGCAGAACATCACGTAATATATGAACAATACAACGCTAAGGAAAACGAAATTGTTAGCGGTATGGTTCGTTTCATAAATCCTAAACAAATAAGCGTCAGCTTGGGTAAGGCAGAGGCAATCCTTCCAGCAAATGAGCAGGTAGCTAGCGAGCGTTATCGGCCGGGGCAACGATTTAAATTCTACCTGCTGGAGATACATCAAGGTGTAAGAGGTCCTCAAATAATAGTATCTCGTTCACATCCTAACTTACTACGTCGTCTTTTCGAAATAGAGATACCAGAAATTACCAGTAATGTCGTAGAGATTAAGGCTATAGCGCG
>CAYPSP010000173.1:0-3248 GCA_964413335.1 uncultured Dehalococcoidales bacterium | reverse complement strand
TGAATTAGCTTCCTTAGATTCACCTGATGCTAAACTTTATGTCGAGTTTAATGTTGAATTGGGCAGAGGTTATGTTCCTGGCAAATGGAGTGAGGGATTACCGGTAGGAGCTTTACCTGTAGATGCAATTTTTACTCCGATACACAAAGTTAACTTTTCTGTGGTTCCGATATCACCAGGTGAAGAGAGGAGTGCAGAGAGGCTTATTTTAGAAATATGGACAGATAACACTATTTCTCCAAGAGAGGCAATTAGACAAAGTGCTAATGTATTAATTAATCAATTTAAACCTTTCATGGAGTTAGAAATAGAAGCTACAGAAGGAGGGAGTCTAGGAAGAAGTTCTTCAATATCGACAGAGAAATTTAATGAACCTATTGAAGAGCTTAATTTGTCAGTTCGTGCTTTTAATAGTCTGAGAAGGGGTGGCATTACGAACATAGGGGAGCTTGTAGAAATTGCGAAAGATGGGTTGCCTCCCCTGCCTGGTCTTGGAGCGAAATCAAGAGGTGAAGTGGAAGCAGTATTGGCGGATTTGGGTTGTATTGTTCCTGTTAATACTAAGAAAAAGGAAAAAGAATGAGACATCAGGTATCTGGGCGGAAGTTAAGCAGGTTATCAAGCCATAGGTGGGCCCTCTATAAGAATTTGGTAACCGATCTATTATCTAAGGGTAAAATTACCACCACAGAAGCTAAAGCTAAAGAAATACGTAGCCTCGTTGAGAAGATGGTTACTCTGGGAAAAGATGGAACTCTAGCTTCACGGCGTAGAGCTTTAGCTTTCAGTAATGACAAGAAGGTTATTGCCAAATTGTTCGAGGAGATAGGGCCAGGATATAGTGAGCGAGCAGGTGGCTATACTCGTCTGGTTAAGTTAGGACCGCGGAAGGGTGATAATGCGGCCATGGCTCAAATAGAACTGGTTTAGTAGTGGAGCCAGCAAAGTTCGCTTTGGTTGTCGAATATAATGGCACACGTTATCATGGTTCTCAGTGGCAGGTTGGGGTAGCTACTGTTCAAGGGGAGATTGAACAAGCTCTAAGAAGGTTGTGTGGGGATGTCGGTAGAATCATGGCAGCTAGCAGGACTGATGCTGGAGTACACGCTAAAGGGCAGGTATTTAGTTTTTGGACAGTAAGAGATTTTGACACAGAAACGTTTGTTAAAGGCTTGAATTATTACTTAGCCAGAGATGTAAAAGTTAAAGCAGCATATGCAGTGGATATTAAGTTTAATGTTAGAAGGGATGCTTTGAGTAGAGAATATTGTTATCAGATATTTAACAGGAATGTTAGATCGCCGTTTCATGAAGTGTTTGCGGGGTTTATACCGAATAAGTTGAATATCGAAGTTATGAGAGAGGCATGTCAACTTCTTCAGGGGGAACATGATTTTGCTTCTTTTTGCCCTGCTATAGAGGAAGGTAAAAATACTATGCGAAGTGTATATAGTACAAACGTAAATCGACGGGATGATTTTGTTACTATTGATATCAAGGCCAATTCCTTTTTACCACATCAGGTTCGTAGTACAGTTGGATTGTTAACTAGTGTAGGTTTGGGAAAGATAAAACTTGATAAATTTCGTGAAATATTTGAAGAAAAACACGTAGGCTTGGCTGGACCAGTGGCCCCGGCCCGTGGGTTATGTCTAACCAGGGTTAATTATGCTGAGCCTCTTGGAGGACAAAAGTGAAAACATATACTCCTAGTGCTAAAGATATTGTGCACAAATGGCACGTAATTGACGCTTCGGACAAAATATTGGGAAGGTTAGCGGTTCAGGTGGCCAGTTTGCTTATGGGCAAACATAAAGCTACGTTTGCACCTCATATTGATACTGGTGATTACGTGGTAGTAATAAACGCTGCCAAGATAAAGGTGTCAGGGAAGAAACCTGAACAAAAAATATATTACAGGTATTCCGGATATCATGGTGGGTTAAAGAAACCAACATATAACACTGTCTTTAAGCGTAATCCTGCTCGTGTCATCGAGCTGGCGGTTAAAGGAATGTTACCGCATAATAGTCTGGGGGCAGCCATGTTCAGAAAACTAAGAGTCTATTCTGATGATGTGCATCCACATCGTGGCCAACTCGTTGATAAGGGGAGTGATAGCTAAAATGAGTACAGAGAATTATGTTTGGGCTACTGGTAAACGTAAATGTGCGATAGCACAAGTCAGAATACTACCAGGCGAGGGCAATATACTTGTTGACAACAAAGTTTATAATGAAGTTTTTCCTCGTCTTGAGCATCAACGTTCCATAGAGTCGCCTTTTCTTATTACTAACACAGTGGGCAAGTATCGTGTTATGGCAAAAGTCACCGGTGGAGGTAAAAGTGGGCAGGCAGATGCTATTGGATATGGCATTGCTAAGGCACTGGTAAAAGAAAATGAGCTATTCAAAGAAGCGTTACGTAAAGGGGGCTGGCTCACCAGGGACGCCAGGATTAAGGAACGTAGAAAATACGGTCTCAAGAAAGCTCGAAAAGCACAGCAATATACCAAACGTTAGTTTATTCTTGATAGGGAACCTAATAATAGCAAAATGGTATTAGGTAGTCGTTTCCATCCTCACAAGGATAACCTAGCTCTTGTAGTGATAGATTTCCAGGAGCAATTGCTTGCAGCTATGGAAAAAGATATCTACAAGAGAGTAACTAGGAATATTGAGCTTTTGATTCAAATAGCAAAACTCATGAGGATACCACTCATAGTAACGGAGCAATACCCTCATGGACTCGGACCAACAAGTAAAGAATTGATAGAGATACTGGGGGACTTGTATCAACCGGTAGAGAAACTATCATTCAGCTGTTATCGAAATCCTGCGTTTTTAGAGAAAGTTAAGAATCTTGGGGTTAATCATTTTGTCTTAGCTGGTCTTGAGATGCATGTTTGCGTGCTACAGACGGCGTTGGATTTACTCGCCAACAGTTATGAAGTGAGTGTTGTAAGTGATGCTATCTGTTCTCGTAATAAGTCAGATTGGCAAGCAGGGTTGGATATCGCAAGCAAAGCAGGGGCGGTAATTAGTAGTACCGAGATTATTATCTTCCAATTACTTGAAAAAGCAGGAACGGCTGAATTTAAGAGGATGTCTCCTTTGCTAAAACAAAGATAGTAGAGGTAAGCAACATTATAAATGAGGGAAAGGAACATCTTACTCTCAGGTAGTGACCCTCAACAGCAATATACTAGCGTGTTCGTATTATTATTAATATGTCGCCGGAATGTCCAT
>CAYPSP010000172.1:0-3251 GCA_964413335.1 uncultured Dehalococcoidales bacterium | reverse complement strand
CCACACCACGAATTTGTGCTAAATCTGCTGAACGCGGAAATACACCATGGTGTCCCCCTACCACTATCGCTACCTGTCTACATAGATTAGCATCGGAAATATACTGCTTTAGTAACTCCGGTAAAACCGATGCTGTAATAAATCCGTGATTCCCCAGATGGTTATCTTCACCTTCAGGGAAATCAAAGTGACCATATAGAAGCTCACGTATCTGACTACTTTTACCTTGAAAAACAGGAGAAGCCTTCCCTATATCATGAAGCCCTGCCCAAAATGAAATCCAAGCGCAGGCATCCTTGTCAGAAAGCTCTAATTGATTTGCGAAGAAACGTCTGGTTCCTTCTTGCAAAGAGTTATTCCATAATTCTTGTGCGACTACGGAGACATCCAACATATGGAACAATAAAGGATAGAATGATTCTGGCTGTTCACGTTTCCATTTTGCCCACAACTGCAATATCTCATTCATAGTATAACCGATGTTATTCAAGTTATGACTTCTAGTGTAGCTACATTATGTTATTTTGTCTATATATTTCCAGTGAATAAATATAATTTGCTTAAATTAACAGATTTGCCGATGATATAGCCATATGGTTGTTTCATTTGTTGTAATATTTGCTGGAAGTTCCGTTTAACAGGGTTTTACATTACCACCATTTGGGTAATGAGAAACTAGTCACTACAAGCTGTGGATGTAGCCAGGCAGCCCTTCATTCAAAATACGGGATTCAGGCCAGCTTGTTTGCACAACTCATTTGCTGTTATCCGGTCAAGCAAACGATGTCTTTTAACAGGTATCGTCTTAGTGTCATTTGTATAAATAGAATGTCTGGCGCCTTCTCGTAGAAGCTAGTATCCATTTTGTTTGAGATACTTAATAAGCTGCCTGCGCTTTACAGACACCTCAAAACTCTATTTCCACTGGTAACTGTTCCAGCAGACCGCCAGCGGGAGGAATTTCCTTGTTCTGCTGCTTGTAGGCCAGCATCATTTCATGCAGGGCATCTTTCAACAGTTCCCGGCATTTTTCTATTGTCTCGCCTTCGGTGATTACTTCAGGCCATTCAACTAGTTGCCCCATATATCCGGAGCCTATAGCAGTGTATTTTGCCGTATAATTTTTTACCATCGTTATTTCTTACTTCATTATATTATAACGTAATTTCCAAACCATTCCTCCCTTCTTTCATTCCTGCGAAAAAAGGAGCCTACCCGGGTATTCGCTTCTGCGAATGCATTCCTTCCACCATTGCGAGCCGAAGAATCTCATCGGAATACAGCCACAGGTTAAGCAATATAGCATATCATTCGGTCACTATTGCTCCGATAGACTATATTGAAAACGGACTCGCTAAAATCCGCATTCCAGTGTTACCCGTGTCGTCAGCCAACATAAATCATTGACAATAGAATGCAATGATATTACCATATCACTAACCTTAAAGAGGGATAAAGTCAATCAATTACTAGTTAATATGGAGGAAAATGATACTTAAATATTTGGAGCGTAGCATGTTATCGAAACAGAGGCTCGGCATGGTCATCATTGTTGCTTTGTTGACTCTGTTGCTCGTAATTCCAGCCGGGTGTTCAACCGGCAGGATTTCCCCGGACTATGCCAATAATCCGGTAGCCGGAAGAGAGACCCTGACGCAGGTGTCCACCATAGATGCCATACTCGGCGGGGTCTACGACGGCATTATGTCTTATGAGGCATTAAAGGGATACGGGGATTTTGGTATTGGCACTTTTACCGGGCTTGACGGTGAAATGATGGCATTTGACGGCGACTATTATCAGGTCAAAGCAGATGGCGTCGCCTATCCTGTATCTGGTTCTGTGGAGACTCCTTTTGCCTCCGTTACCTTCTTCGACGCCGATTATGAAGAAATAGTACCGGTGGGGATTGATTATGAAGGGCTTAAAGAGTTTCTGAATGGCATTTTACCTACCGAAAATACTTTCTACGCCATCAGGGTTGAGGGCGCTTTCAGCTATATGAAGACCCGCAGCGTGCCAGCGCAGACCAAGCCTTATCCGCCACTGGTTGAGGTAACCAAGCACCAGCCAGTATTTGAATTCAACAGCGTCCGGGGGACTGTAGTGGGTTTCCGGTGCCCACCCTACGTTGCCGGTGTCAATGTGCCAGGATACCATCTCCACTTCCTGACCGAAAGTAAGGATGCCGGCGGGCACATACTTGATTTCAAGTTACAGCAAGGGGTCGCCTTTATAGACGAGACACCTGATTTCCTGATGATACTGCCAGATAAAGACAGCGACTTCTACAGCATCGACCTTAGCACAGACAAGCAGGAGGAACTTGAGAAAGCGGAGAAATAAGGGGTGATTCAGGGTAAAATCAGAAGCATTAATATTTTGCTGGTTCCTGTCATTATCCTGTCCGCTATTCTTGTATCGTCCTGCTCTAGCCAGTCGGCAGTTCCCACGGAAACAGGCCTGCAGACCGCTTATTATGATGCAATCGAGGATGCCCGGGTTGCCGAACCCGATGAAATATCGACTGACCTTGTGGCCATCACGGGCTACAATAAAGACCTGGTCTGGGATGGCGAGCTAGGCCAAAGCCGCGTCCTGGTTGTTACCTGGACGTCATGGAACGGCTATAACAGTGAAGTGGAGCAGTCCGTCAACATCACACGCGATGTCTGGGTAACTGTAGCCCCGGAGGTGAAAGAATTCAGTGAGAAAAATGACCTTTCCGACGATGCTCTCGTGCTGAGACTGGAACAGCTTTTAGGCCTGCCCCCGCATAACGGCAAGCAGTGGTTTGTGGAAATGTGGGTGAGCCCCGATTATTTGTTCCGCCCCAGCCCTGACCCGGAAATTACCGACCACGAAGCTGAACTGAATTTTCATAAGGGTGCCAGCGAAGCATATGTGGAGTGGTTCAATAGCCTGAAAGATGAGTCATATGGCGAAAACGGCTATCCCTGGACGAGGCTGGGATATACTTACGATTGGGGAAACCCTTCGGGCGAGGTTGGATTAAGCGAATTTGTGTTGAGATCAGGCGCGACAGTTACCGTCCGTTCTGTATCCTCGACTCTCGATTATGTAAAATAGTTGGATATCCTCTCCCATAAGGAAGAGGATTGAGGTGAGATTGCCCCTCAATCATTGCAAGAGCAAAATGCCAGCCTGACCGAATGGCTTGTTGAGTATAACTTCAACCAGCCACACCAATCCCTTGCCTATCTTACTCCCACAGAGTATATTGAAAACGG
>CAYPSP010000171.1:0-3254 GCA_964413335.1 uncultured Dehalococcoidales bacterium | reverse complement strand
CCACTATAATGAGGTACCTTTTCAACAAGCCTCCACTATGGACCTATGATTTTGTCTATTACTGTGCCAATGTTATGTTTATGATGGGAGCTGCCTATGTCTTACAAATCAAGGGGAATGTAACCATAGACCTTTTCTTTAGTAAATTCTCCCCAAAAGGGCAAGCCATTGTTGATATAGTCCTCAGCCTGATATTATTCTTTCCTTTGTTTATCGCACTGTTTTACTTTTCCATGATTAATGTGCCTTTCTCGTGGCAGGCAGGAGAAAGGGCAGTGGAGAGCGTTACCAGAATGCCAATATATCCGTTGAAAACTATAATACCTATAACCTGCGTGATGTTAATGCTCCAGCAGATAGCGGAAATTATCCGTAATGGATTTTTTATAGTTACGGGAAAAGAGCTAAGATGGAAATAGAAACAATTGCTCCAATACTGATGTTTGTTGGCGTTCTGATTGGCGGTTTCTCAGGTTATCCAATTGCTTTTGTGTTGGGGAGTTTAGCGCTTATATTCGGGTTTATATTTGTGGGGATGGATGTACTGCCCAGTATTTACTTTATTACTTTTAAGGTATTAAAGGGTTATGTATACGCGGCCGTTCCGCTATTTATATTCATGGCAATAACGCTGGAACGTGCTGAACTTGCTGATAGGCTGTTTCATGTAGCACATGTGTTATTCGGTCGTATAAGAGGAGGGCTGGCTATTGGTACTATCGCTGTCTGCACAATGTTTGCTGCAACCACTGGCATAGTAGGCGCAACAGTGACAAGCATGGGACTACTTGCACTCCCGGCAATGTTAAAACGGGGATATGATAAGGCTTTAGCAACGGGGACTGTACTGGCTGGTGGTACTCTGGGATTACTTATCCCTCCCAGCATCGCCATAGTTATTTATGGGCCGATGGCAAATATCTCGGTGGCAAAGTTATTTTTTGCAGCCTTCTTACCAGGTCTGGTACTCTCCGCACTATACGTACTTTACATACTCATCAGATGTTTCCTCCAGCCAAAACTAGGACCGGCACTGCCAGCAAAGGACAGGGAATCTATCTCTTTACGAAACAAGGTTACCCTGACATTAACCGGACTGGTTCCCGTTTTATGTCTTATCTTAGCTGTCCTGGGATTGATATTTCTGGGTGTGGCAACTCCTACTGAGGCTGCTGCCACAGGAGCCTTTGCCGCTGTGTTATTGGCTATTGCCTACCGCAAATTCACTTTAAAGAACTTTAAATATACGACTTACCAGACACTAAAGATTACCAGTATGGTGATGCTTGTGGTAGTTGGAGCAAGTATGTTCACCTCCACATTTATGACACTCGGTGGTGGGAAGCTAATAAGCAATATTATATTGGGATTGCCCTTCGGCAAGATGGGAATGCTCCTGGCTATGATGTTTGTCATCTTCATTCTGGGCATGTTCATCGATTATTTTGCGATAATCCTCATAATTGGGCCGCTTTTCACCCCCATAGCTGCAACACTGGGTTTTGACCTTATATGGTTTTCACTCCTGGTTATTATGAATTTACAAATGGCAAACATCACGCCACCGTTCGCTTATGCCATCTTCTATTTGAGAGGGGTTGCCCCTCCTGAAGTAAGTATTAGTGATATATACCGGGGTGTTTACCCCTTTGTGGTTCTTCAATGGATTGGTCTGATTATAGTCATTATGTTCCCGCAGATAGCTTTGTGGCTTCCTGGCAAGATGTTCTAGATCGCATGATGCATACAACTAGTTGTGGAATTTAATATGATAATACGATAAAAATATATGAGGAGGTTTATATTAAATGGTTGAAAAAAACGCTTTATCTCAAGCAGTTATAGAAGGTGAATACGAGAATACTGCACAATTGACCACTGAAGTTTTAGGTTCAGGGACAGAGCCCAATGACATCATATCCAAAATACTTCAACCTGCAATGGATGTAGTTGGTGAAAGGTTCTCAAGTGGAGAGTACTTTCTGCCAGACATGCTTAAAGCTGGACGAGCGATGACTAATGCTATGGAGGTGCTCAAGCCTTTGCTAATCAATACCGGGGTTACAACTCTTGGCAAGGTTGTGCTGGGCACAGTTAAGGGAGATGTACATGATATTGGGAAGAACATGGTAGGCATGTTCTTAAAGGGTGTAGGCTTCGAAGTTTTCGACCTGGGAGTAGATGTTCCAGATGAGAAATTCGTTGAGGCGGTACGGGAGCGGAAACCAGATATACTGGGTATGTCTGCATTACTTACCACAACTATGCCAGCTATAGGCACTATCATAAAAGCGCTGGAGGTGGCTGGTTTACGTTCTGATGTTAAGGTAATAGTAGGAGGAGCATCGATATCACAGGATTATGCAAATCGTAGTGGAGCTGATGCCTATGCACGTGATGCTGGCTCCAGTGCCAGGGTATGTAAGGAAATAATAGGGAAGGGGGCAAAATAAATGTCGTTGACCAAGAAACAAAATATCCTTGCAGCAGCGAGGGGAGAGCATCTAGACAAGGTTCCATTCGGAGCACGCATAGACGTCTGGTATAACTATAACTCAGCTCATAATACATTACCTGAAAAGTATAAAGGCTGGAGCCAGACTGATATCTTGCGGGATCAGGGTGCAGGAGCGCAGTATCGTTTTTTATCGGTAGTTAAGGAAGAATATCGTGATATGGAGGTTATTGAAAAAGAAGAACCGCCGTATGTAAAAACAGAGTTTAGGACTCCCATAGGTTCAATCTATAAGTCAATGTTGTTTAACCGCTCGGAAGGTCCCTGGATTGGCTATGAGTGGGAGAAGATTTTTAAAAGCGAAAAGGATTACCCGATAATAAAGTATGTACTAGAGCATACTGTACCAGTTGATAATTTTACGGAATTTAATAAAGTGAGAGACGAAGTTGGTGAAGATGGCATGGTGATGACGGGAGTGGGACTCTGGTCCCCTGCGCAACGACTGATGCGAGAAATCATGGGCTATGAACTATTTTATTATGAACTTATGGACCGCCCCAAAAAAGTAGAAGAATTGCTGGAGTTATTGCAGGAATTACAGAGGAAGAAATATCAGATAGCTATAAAGTCAGACCTGGAGATTTTTAATATATGTGCTAATTGGAGTGATGATATCCATACACCTGTGTTTAAGAAGTATTTTACTCCCTGGCTCCAGGAAATAGCTGATTTTCTTCATTCTCATGGAAGGCTAGCCATGGTTCACGCTGATGGAGAAAATAAAAGACTAATCCCA
>CAYPSP010000170.1:0-3275 GCA_964413335.1 uncultured Dehalococcoidales bacterium | reverse complement strand
CCTAAATCCTTGACTAATGGTGATATTACAGGAACCACGATGAAGACGATAGGAATCCACCCCATGAAGAAACCAAGGGCAAAGACAAAGAACATTACCATGGCGAAAGCTCCCCAGCGTCCGCCAGGAGCGGACATGATGACGTTTCCTATCACGTCAGCGCAGCCCAACCTCATAAACACACCGATAGCTGCATAGGTCAGACATGACAGGAAGAAGATGTAGCCACTGACCTTTAGAGTATCGAGGGCAACATACTTGAATACCTTGAAGCTGAATCTCCTGTAAGCAATTGCTAGAATAACGGCGGCAAAAGCTCCCATGCCCGCTGCCTCGGTAGGGGCAGCGATGCCAAAGAAGATGACGCCAAGGACGGAGAGGATCAGCAGTACCGGTGGTACCAGTGAAACCACTAGGTCTTTAATTTTTTTGCCCGTGGGAGTGGTTCTTTCTTCTTTGGGTAGCGCAGGGGCATCTTTTGGTCGTATAATCGCCCGTATGATTATGTATACGCAGTATAGGCCAGCAAGCAGCCCCCCGGCGGGGAATGCCCCCATGAACAACTTTCCTACCGATATGTTAGCTATCGGCCCATACATCACTATCATGATACTGGGTGGGATGAGGATGCCCAGACAGCCTCCCGCAGCCACAGAGCCACAGGCAAGGTCCTTGGCATAGCCTCTCTTTATCATCGGGCTTAGACCAAGTATGCAGAGCATGCTTACAGAGGCGGCGATTATTCCCAGGCAGGCGGCAAGAATAGTGCCGAAGAGCACGGTTGCCAGTGCCAGCCCACCTCTGACCGGTCCGAGCGCCACATAAAGCGTCTCGTACAGCCGGTCGGCTATTCCCGAATGTTGAATCATGTCTCCCATGAAGATGAACAGGGGTATAGCCAGCAGGATGTAGTTCATCAACATCTTATAGAAGCGTGAATACATCACCTCCAGTGTCAGCGGACCAAGCGCTAACAGGCCAAGTACTAATCCCAGGCCTGCTACCACGATACCTATATGGAAACCAGAGACCAGGCCAACCAGGATCCCTCCAATAAAGAGAACAGTAACGACTTCTGGTGTCAGTAAAGACTGTATGGCGTCAATCATAGCGCTTCTCCTGTCTTCAGCAGATGTATGTTTTTAATCAGGCTGACTGTTACTTGAGCGCACATCATAGTCAACCCTATGACGATAAGTGTTCTGGTTGGGCCGGCGGGAGGATACCAGTAACTTTCCACCATCACCTCGCGAATTCGCCAGGCCCTTAGAGCCCATTTAGTACCTGTTATCATATAGACTATGTATACGGGGTACCAGGCAATTACGGTGCCCATGGTATCAATGATAGCCTTCCATTTTGGTGAACATGATGTATAGAATACATCCACTCTGAGGTGCATTCCTACTCGTTCACACTCGCCCCAACTGAGCATATATCCGGTAGATCCAAGAATCATTGCCAGCTCATAAGCCCATACTGTTGGGGCATTTAAGAAGTACCTCATCAGTACATCAAACACCACCACAAACATCAAGACTACCATTAACCACCTGGCACCGGAGGCAGTCTTTTCATTTATGGAACCAATAATCTGCATTAACTTTGTCACGGCCTGATCCTTTCACGTAAGGTTGTCATTTAGTACTCAGTTAAAAAGGCATTTGGATTATCAAGCGTCTTCAATGTTTCGAAAGTCTTCCTGAAGGTTTCCTGCGACGTCATAATTTCATCGAAGAATGGGTCTTCTGCACGTTGACCGACATAGAACTCTGCCGCAGCATCCAACAGTGCCTGATCAAGTAGTGGCGGGACATCCATGCACTGTACTCCATATTCGAGCATCCGATCGAATGCCAGTAGGTCCATCTCCAATACCTGCTGGAATCTTCGTTTTGCCCACCAGTCATTAGCAATTATGAAGAGATCCTGCAAATCGGGCCCCAGAGCATTCCAGGAATCAATGTTTACACAGTTCTGGATATTCTGAATAGGGGCTCGAGATAGTGAGAAATAGGCATAGGGGCATACCTCGTGAAACGCCAGTTCCCAGTTCATGTTGGCGCTGCAGCATTCTGCCAGGTCGATGACGCCACGGTCAAGGGCCTGGTAGATTTCTGAACCAGATAGCATGACGGTTGAGGCACCAATCATAGGCATAATCTCACCGGCATCACCCTTACACCGCATCTTCAGTCCTTTCATGGCATCGGCGCTATTCTCGAGTTTCACCGTAGACTGAGCCCAGATCTCTCCAGCAGTGTTCCAAGAATATTTGGGGAGTAATACATTGGTGTAGCCAGCTTGTGACCATGCTTTCTCCATCAAATCCGCGCCACCACCCATGTAGAACCACATGTCCATGGTCTCAATATCGGGACCACCGGGGTAACCACCGAACAGGCCGGCTGTAGGTATGGTACCACGTTCACCCACTACATCAAATGTAGCGAAATCAAGGACGCCTTCCTGAACTCCGTCTGACTCACGTGGTGTAGGAACTATCTCACTCTGGCCATAGACGGTTATGTCGAGACGTCCACCGCTGGCACTTTTAACCATATCGGCAAAATCACCCCATGTAATATAGTTATCTGAACCAGCAGGGCTTCCACACTGAAATGCCCACTCATGTACATCCTCCGAGGGTGCGGGGGTTGGAGCTGCGGTTGGAGCTGCGGTTGGAGCTGCGGTTGGTGCAGGTGCTGGGGTAGGTTCAGCCGCAGGTGAGCAGCCAGCCACTATCAGGCTGAGAATCATAACCACTGATACCAATAGCATGATAAATTTTGTTTTCAACTTATTCTACCTCCTAAAATTTGTTATTATTTGAGATCACCACCCATCTACCACCACTATTCTTTTTCAATATGGCATCACCACCTTTTTATATAGACTTTTTTCCTTAATTTATTTCATATAAAACGGCCTACTCTGAATGTAGCTACATCAAATCTAAGCTTAATAGTAAAAAAGAAAATTATTTTTGTCAATAGCTGTATCCATATTTTGTTGTTATCTTATTAAGTTTTTTACTGGAAGTTATTCCTCGGAATGAATAATAATTTCCCTTATCTCCAGTTCACCGGGGTCTGGTAGCAAGAACACCAGCAGTTCGGTCTCGGTTTCTATGTATGCCCTGAGGGCGGTGGCATCTCTGGACACCGCTCCTACCACTTCAAAATAGCCTGGCTTTATCACCCCGGCATACAAGTATTTTGCATCACTGGAACATGTACTGCTGCACGATTTACCCCAGTCCTCCTTGTAAGTAA
>CAYPSP010000169.1:0-3279 GCA_964413335.1 uncultured Dehalococcoidales bacterium | reverse complement strand
TGACAGGGTTATTCAACCGCCGTCATTTTGATGAACGGTTTAAGACGGAGGTATCGCGCCATTTACGTCACAATCAAGAATTATCTTTGCTAATGCTTGACCTTGATTCTTTCAAAACCTATAACGATATCTTTGGGCATCCCTCTGGTGACAGGTTACTTAAAGAGATTGGGGAAATATTAAACTCTTCGATTCGAGATGGTGACATGGTTTTCCGGTATGGGGGAGATGAATTTGCAGCTCTATTACCTCAGACAGGAAATGAAGCTGCTTTTATAGTGGCTGAGAGAATTCGCGAGAATGTTATGAACGAAATGAGCAGTAAAGAAACTACTGTAAGGATAAGCATAGGCTTGGCATGTTATCCTGTTGATGGCGTTATGATGGATGAAATCGTTACTGTGGCTGACACTGCACTTTATTACGCGAAGAGCACGGGAGGTAATCGGACATGTCTTCCCTCCAGTATTCTCTCTGGGGAGCCAGCAATGTCGGGTGGTAATGTACGGGTTAGCACCCTTAGTACTGTGTATGCGTTGGCCTCAGCAGTGGATGCCAAGGACCATTATACCTATGGACACTCGCAGAAAGTCAGAACTTATGCTGTGGCCCTAGCTGAAGCTGTTGGACTAAAGGCTGATGCAGTATCCAGAATAAGCACGGCTGCTGTCTTGCATGATATTGGAAAAATTGGGGTACCGGATATAGTTCTCAATAAACCTGCAGCCCTGGAGAAAGATGAGTGGAAGACGATTAAGTCACACCCACGGATAGGGGCAAATATTGCCAGTAATGTTCCCAGTTTGACTACTTGTATTAATGGCATACTGTATCACCACGAACGCTGGGATGGCACGGGATATCCTGAGGGATTAAAAGGCGATAGTATCCCATTGGATGCCCGTATTCTGTCCATTGCTGATGCTTTTTCTGCCATGACACAGTCACGCCCATATCGTTCCGCCTTAAGTGATAAAGAGGCAATAAAAAGGATAGAAGAAGGAAAGGGTAGCCAGTTTGACCCAGAACTGGTGGATACTTTTGTCGGTATTGTAGAGGAGGCCATGCCCAATGAAGAGAAAGTTAGTCAGGACTCGGCACTTCCAAAAAGCGAATCAATAGAATAGTTCGCTTGTTCATTAGCTTTATGCCTTTTTTCTTATTAGTGCGCATATATTACGAGAGAAAAAAGGGAGAGGAAAACGATAAGACATTTCTGGCTTTATGCTGATAATTTCAAAATCGCTTTTGATTAACATTTTTCTTAATTCCCTATAGGAAAAGAGATGGTAATAGCGATAAAGGATTTGTTTTTTCCCCCTCCATGGGACCAGCTGTTCCTGAGATTTATTCCAGAATCTTGGTTGTCTTCGATTCCATACAGTTAAGAAGGCTTCTCCACCAGGTTTCAATACTCTTTTTAATTCCGAGAAGGCTCTATTTCTTTCATTATCTCCCTTGATATGGTGGTAACTTGCAATTGCTATAACCCAGTCAAAACAATTGTCTTTGAATGGAAGATAGCGGGCATCTGCTGTAGTTAAATATGTGTAGAAATTAAACTTGCTGGAATATACTATTGCCTGTTTAAGCATTTGATACGCTGAATCAATGCCATATAGTTTAAAATTTTGTCTGAAAGGAAGAAAGTCAGGTCCATGAGCACAACCGATATTTAGTAGTTTGCCCCGTTTCCATCTTTGAGTTAACTCTCTTAATTCTTCTGGTAGTAAAGGCCAGTGCCTTACTCTATACCAGCTTTCTGCTATTTGACCGAATACCTCTTTATTTGTGCTCAAATGTGACCTCTGTTAAAGTCTAGTGTAACATGAGAAAGATTACTCGTACTATTTCGGGAGTAACCCCAGTAGCAGTAATGGCCAAGCCGTTCAATTGCCCCGGTAATTGCGTGTACTGTCCTTCTGCTGCAGGAGCACCTAAAAGCTATACCATAGAATCTCCGGCGGTTCTACGTGCCATAAAATGTGATTTTGATCCCAAAAGGCAGGTGGAAGTCAGGCTAGAAACGCTCATTGGTATGGGTCATCCCGTGGACAAAATAGAACTTATTATCATGGGAGGTACTTTTTTAGCTTATCCAATTGATTACCAGTATCAATTTGTTAAGGCCTGTTATGATGGACTTAATGGTGTCGTTTCTAAAGATCTTAACGAAGCAAAAAAAAGGAATGAGGTTACGGAGCATCGCTGTGTAGGACTATGTATTGAGACAAGGCCTGATTGGTGTGGGGAAAAAGAAATTAAGGATATGCTTGATTATGGGACTACTAGAGTTGAACTTGGAGTGCAAACTTTGGATGATGAAATCCATAATCTAACACGAAGAGGACATGGAGTGGCTGAAGTAATAGCTGCTACCAGGTTATTGAGGGATTATGGATTTAAGGTTTATTACCATTGGATGCCTGGACTACCTGGCTCGACTCCGGAACATGATTTGGAAATGTCACAGATATTATTCAATGATGAACGTTTTCGCCCTGATGGGCTCAAACTGTATCCTACACTGGTGGTTACCGACAGTGAATTGGAGGAGTGGTATTGGGATGGTCGTTATAAACCTTATACAGATGAGCAGATGATAGACTTACTTATGGAGATAAAAAAGATAATTCCCAAGTATGTAAGAATTCCTCGATTGATGCGAGATATCCCTGTAAAATTTATTATTGCTGGGAGCAAAGATTTAGCACTTAGAGGAACTATTAAAAAACGGATGGACGGGGTTGGTGTACGCTGTCGCTGTATTAGATGCCGAGAATATGGTCATAGGCTTAGGGATGGCTGGAAGATGGGAGTACCTCAATTGACAAGGCTAGATTATGAAACAGAGGGTGGTAGAGAAATATTTTTGTCCTTTGAGGATATGAATGAAACTTTGTTTGGTTTATTAAGATTGAGGATTAAATCCTCCGTAGCCAATGGGAGTATGGCTATTATTAGAGAACTGCATGTTTTTGGCCCTGAACTTGTTTTAGAGGAGAGACGTGATGATGCCCCACAACATAGAGGGCTGGGTGTAAAATTGCTCAGAGAGGCGGAGAAAATCGCAAACGAAGAATTTTATTGCGATAAAATTGATGTATTGAGTGGTATTGGGGTTAGGGTCTACTATCGCTCACTTGGCTATCATTTAGATGGTAACTATATGGTTAAAAGGCTTGTTTGATGGAGAGATGACTATAATTGCCAGGGATTTCCATGCATATATTTTCGTTTTAGGACTATGGTATATTAGCCAATCAGATGAATAATATT
>CAYPSP010000168.1:0-3332 GCA_964413335.1 uncultured Dehalococcoidales bacterium | reverse complement strand
AAAGTGCCTGATAAACTATCTTTTGTGGAAGGTGCAATAATTGAACCGGTAGCAGTTGGAGCTCATTCAACACGAAGACCTTCTTCACTGAAAGATGAGAATGTGGTTGTTTTTGGAGCAGGCACAATCGGAAATATTGTGGCACAATTTGCCAGAGTCCGGGGTGCAAAGAAAGTCCTCATCTCCGATTACAGTGAATTCAGACTTGAAATAGCCCGTGAGTGCGGAATAATATATACTAGTAATCCGGCAGAAGAGACATTCGAAGAGGCTTTGAAAAGGGTTTTTGGTGATGAGGGATTCCAAGTAGCCTTTGAAGCTGCAGGTGCCGAAAAACCTATATTGAATGCGGTGAATAATATAAATAACGGGGGAGAGATTGTTATACTTGGTGTATTTGATAAACCAGCAGGAATACATATGTCGCTAGTCTGTGAACATGAATTGAAAATTATAGGCTCCATGATGTATAAACATGAGGATTATGTTGAAGCAGTTGACTATATAACTAAAGGAGTAATAAATATTAAACCCCTGGTTACCAAAGAATTTCCTTTTGAAGAGTATAGTGACGCTTACCGGTATATTGATAAATACGGTGATAAGTCTTTGAAAATTATGATAAACCTGGAATAGAATGAAAAAGGGACAATCCTACGTAATTGGTATAGGTGAATTATTATGGGATAAATTGCCCGACGGGAAAAAGATGGGCGGTGCACCTGCTAACTTTATCTACCATGCAACGCAAATGGGGTGCGAAGGTGAAGTTATATCTGCAGTTGGGGATGACAGTGAGGGGAAAGAGCTTATCGCAGCATTAAATGAGAGAAATATTAATTCAGATCTTATTGGCATTGAGTCTCAATATCCAACCGGAAGTGTGACTGTTTCACTTGACGATTCGGGAGATCCGTCATATATAATTCATGAGAACGTAGCATGGGATAATATTAAGATCAATGAGAAAATAAGAAATAAGGTTAAACAGGCTGATGCAATTTGTTTCGGTACGCTTGCGCAAAGGAACGGTGTGTCGAGAAACTCCATTCTGGAGTGCCTGAACAGTGCAGGTAGTAAATGCCTGAAGATATTTGATATTAATCTGCGACAGCAGTTCTATTCAAAAGAGATTATTCATAAATCGTTACAATTGGCAGATGTCCTGAAGATCAATCAGGAAGAGCTTCAGATCATTGCAAAGCTGCTTAAGATTAAGGGAAAGGAAAACGAAATACTTGATACACTTGCGGGTACATTCCGGTTGAAAATTATCGCTTTGACAAAAGGTGCCGATTCCAGTATTCTTTTTTCTGCTGGTAGGATAAGTTGTATCGAAACTCCTGTTGTAGACGTGACAGATTGTATCGGAGCAGGTGATTCCTTTACTGCTGTGCTGGTGTCAGGTTTACTGAAGGGATTGCCTCTTGAAGAGATACACAGGAAAGCTGTTGACCTTTCAGCATGGGTTTGTACAAAGGCTGGAGCCACTCCTTGCTATAACAATGAAATAGTAAAGAAAATAATAATCTAAATAATTTTAAATTAATTTTAATATGGATTCATTCAATTATCATCAAACAACTAAAGTAATATTTGGTAAAGGACGGGTTAGTGAACTTGGACAATATGCTGCCGAATATGGTAATAAAGTATTGCTGGTTACAACCGTTACAAATAATGACAAAGTTAAAGCCCAATATGATAAAGTTATCAAAATTCTGGAAGATTCCGGACTGAAGGTAAAACATTTCGGAGGAGCGATCTCGAATCCCACTGTTGATTCCATAGCAGAAGGAGGTAATATAGCTCGTGATTTTAGAGCGGAGATAATAGTCGGACTGGGTGGGGGATCCAGTATGGATACTGCTAAAGCTATTTCAGTTGAAGCAACACACGAAGGCAGTTGCTGGGATTATCTCTTTTTCAAAGAGCCTCAGCCTGATAAAGATAAATTACTCCCTGTCATTGCTGTTACAACTACTTCAGGAACAGGATCTCATTTAACACAGGTGGCTGTTGTAACAAATAGTGCGACACGCGATAAATCAGCTCTATATAATAATATTTTATATCCTGAAGTGGCAATAATCGATCCCGAACTGATGACTACGGTTCCGGTGTTTGTAACAGCGTGTACAGGCTTTGATGTATTCTGCCACGCTTTCGAAAGTATCCTTAATCCTGGTGGTGGAGCTTATATTGATCTGCTGGCCTGGGAGGCAATAAAAATTGTGCTTAATACTTTACCTGATCTGCTTGAAAACCTCGCCAGTATCGAACTGAGAGAGAAAATGGCTTGGGCTGATACACTCGCAGGTTTATGTATCGCTAATGCCGGGGTAACATTACCCCACGGAATGGGAATGGCTATAGGAGGCATGTATTCAAATGTTGCACATGGAGAGGCTCTGGCAATTGTCTATCCTGCTTGCGTCAGGTTTACAAAGGAATCGGCCCTCAATGAATTCAGTAAGCTGGCAACCATCTTCAATAATGACTATTCAAAATTAACTAATAGTGAAGCTGCTGAAGCTGCAGTGGGAGAAATTGATAATTTCCTTGAAAGAATTAATCTGAAGAAATCTCTTTCGGATGTTGGAATGCCGGAAAATGAGATAGCTCTCCTTGCAAAACAATGTATGGTTCTGCCTGATTATAAAGCTAATCCACGTGTGGCTACGGAAGATGAAATGTTGCGCCTTGTTAAAGAGAGTTATTAGTTTCGATAATTTTATTTGATTAAATATAATCTATTTTAAATGCAGCTGAAATGAATACAGATCTGGTGAAAATAACATCCGATAAAATTGCAAATTTTTATTTTGTTATAATTCTCTTAATAATTGGATTGATCACAAAGGGTTGTAAAAATATTCAGAGCGTTGATAAACCCAATTTTGTAATTATATTCTGTGATGATATGGGGTATGGTGACCTGGGATGTTTCGGATCGGAGGTAAATCGTACACCGGAGATAGACAGGATGGCAGAAGAGGGTATCTACTTTACCAGCTTTTATGTTACCAGTGGTGTTTGTACCCCCTCCCGTTCGAGTCTTATGACAGGGTGTTATCCTCTCCGTGTGGGAATGGATGAGAATACAAGTGGATTTTGGGTTCTGTTCCCGGGCGACAGTAAAGGACTTAATCCGTCGGAAATAACAATACCTGAAATTTTGAAAAAACAGGATTATACTACTGCCTGTATAGGGAAGTGGCATTTAGGTGATCAACCGGTGTTCCTGCCTACCAGACAGGGATTTGATTACTACTTTGGAATACCATACAGTAATGATATGGGTAACGACAGGGATAAAAATAATCCTCCGT
>CAYPSP010000167.1:0-3357 GCA_964413335.1 uncultured Dehalococcoidales bacterium | reverse complement strand
GCAGGAAGGCATAACGTGTTAATGTGCGGGCCACCAGGTAGTGGTAAAACTATGCTAGCTCGTTCCTTGCCCTCAATCTTACCCCTCTTGACCATGAAAGAGGCAATAGAAGTAACTAAAATCTACAGCGTCAGTGGATTGCTTCCCCAGGACACTCCTATTATTACTGAGCGTCCCTTCCGTTCTCCTCACTACACCATTTCTCACGCAGGATTGGTGGGAGGCGGACAATGGCCACGACCTGGAGAGATAAGCCTGAGCCATCGAGGCGTTCTATTCCTGGATGAATTACCTGAGTTCGGACGCTCCAGCCTGGAATCACTGCGACAGCCCCTGGAAGACAAGGTTATCACCGTTAGTAGAGCTCGTGGTACCGTCACCTTCCCTGCTAACTTTATGCTGGTAGCAGCCATGAATCCATGTCCTTGTGGCTATTACGGAGATCCATTTAAGGAATGCAAGTGTTCAGTTGGAGAAATTTCTCGCTACCATAAGAAAATAAGTGGCCCTTTGCTTGACCGTATAGACATTTTTCTCGATGTTCCTCACATAGACTATGAAAAACTAACTGAAAGCAAGCTATCTGAGACATCTGCAAAAGTTGGAGAAAGAATTAAAGCATCTCACATGATTCAGCTCAGGAGGTTCCATGACACGGATTTGAATTGTAATGCTGATATGACAGCCAGAGAGGTAAAAGAGTTCTGCAACGTAGAATCATCCGCACAAGGCTTACTACGTACCGCTATGAAACAACTGCACCTCACTGCCCGTGCATTCCACCATGTTTTAAAACTTTCCCGTACCATTGCTGACCTGGACAACGCAGAAACCATTAAAACCCATCATGTAGCTGAAGCCTTACAGTACCGACATAAAGAGCTACTATAACTCTAAAATAGTTTATACTTTATAACAATACTCACGATTAGCAACACTACCCCAGTAACGAGGCAGAGCCTTCCACCTATAAGCCAAGCACTTAACCAAGGGCGATTCGGTTCACGAGTTAAAAATTCTTTTACATCTCTCCTGGTTGATATTGAGTCATAATATTGTGTCTGTTCTCTCCTGCTCCAGAGAACAGACACAATCCCTAAAAGTATAAAAAATATACCCATCCCAAGAATAGCTTGCCATGTAGCAAACGTCATATTATTTAATTTCTACAGTAGCTCCTGCTGCTTCTAACTTCGCCTTGGTGTCGTTAGCTTCATCCTTAGACACTGCTTCCTTTACTGTTTGTGGAGCAGCTTCTACCAAATCCTTAGCCTGCTTCAACCCCAGGTCAGTTACAGAACGTACCGCTTTAATAACCTCAATTTTCTTTTCACCAAAGCTTTTTAAAACTACTGTGAATTCAGTTTTTTCCTCTTCTTCTTCCGCAGGTGCTCCGGCTTGAGTATCGACAACTGAGGCGGCAGCAACAGCCATTGGAGCAGCACTTACACCAAATTCATCCTCTAATACCTTAACCAAATCAGCCAAATCTACTACTGTCATAGACTTAATGGCAGCAATAATATCCTCTTTGCTAATCCCTTTCTCTTCCTTCTTTGCCTTCGCTTTACTAGTTTTCTTTTCTTCTTTTTCTTGACCCTCTTCTACCTTTGTTTCTTCTGGTGTCATATCTCCTCCTTGTTAATTCGTTAAATCTTGTATTCGCGCTTTTAATACATTCTGCAACCCATATAGCGGGAAGCTTACAGCATTATGCAATCCTCTCATTGGAGCTTTTAACATAGCTACCACCTGTGAAATGAGTATCTCCCTAGATGGTAAGTTAGCTAAAGCTATTACCTCAGTAGTGTTAAGTGTTCTTTCGCCAAGCAAGGCTCCTTTAATAGTAATAGCCATTCCAGTAGATTTAATATATTGATTTACTAGCTTGACCGCTTTAACTACGTCATTATAGCCCATAATTATAGCAGTAGGACCATCTATAACACTCATGACATCTTCCTTCCCGACCTTCTGAGCTGCAATCCTTATTAAGTTATTTTTTACAACCTGGAATTCTATATCAGGGTCATTCATAGCTATACGTAACGCCGTCATATCTTTAGCCTTAATCCCCTGATAGCTAGTAGTAACAATTATGCTACTTCTAGCAAGTTTTTCTTCCAATTGATTTATTATGCTTGTCTTTTTTTCTCTGAGCATATAACCTCCCAAAAAACAAAATTCCCTGTGCCAATAACACAGGGATTACTTATCACCTGAGCAGGCAACCCTTTAAGCCATAGGTTCACTTAGCATTCAAACCCTACACCCCTTCAACTAAAGAGGTATGGCACCTGCCGTCATTGGCATTATCTCAATATTTAGTTATGGTATTATGCTGCCATTTCCAGAGCCGATTTTACATCCACCTTAAGTCCCGGCCCCATACTGCTAGACAACGAGATACTTTTAATATACTGCCCTTTTGCTCCACTAGGCTTGGCCTTCACTATAGCTTCAAACACCGCTAGTATATTTTCCAGAAGTTTTTCATTTTCAAAGCTAACTTTACCTATTGGCAAATGAATGATTCCTGTCCTATCTAAACGAAATTCAGCCCGCCCTTTGCGAGCATCCCTGATAGCTCTTGGTAAATCTTTAGCGTCTACCACTGTGCCTGATTTCGGATTTGGCATCAGCCCTCGTCTACCCAGAACACGTCCTAGCTTTGCAACTTTAGGCATCATATCCGGTGTAGCCATAGATACCTCAAACTCAAGCCACCCATCTTCTATTTTCTGTATAATTTCTTCAGCCCCTACGTAATCTGCCTCTCCTTCTTCCGCCTTTTTTATTCCCTCCCCCTGAGTAAATACTAGTACTCGTACTTGTTTCCCCAGCCCATTTGGCAACAATGCCACCCCTCTTACTTGTTGATCAGCACTACGTGGGTTAACTCCCATTTTTAAATGAACCTCTACTGTCTCATCAAACCCAACATATGAAGCTTTCTTAGCCAATTCAATAGCTTCGACTGGAGAATAATAATTCGAATGCTCTATAAGATTACTAGCTTCTCTATACTTCTTACCATATTTTGCCACTTATTCTACCTCCACGCCCATACTCCGAGCCGTGCCTTCAATAATGCGAGCCGCTTTTTCCACATCTGTAGTATTTAAATCTTTCATTTTACTTTTAGCGACCTCATAAAGTTTCTCTCTACTCAATTTGCCTACTTTATCACTCTTCGGATTGGAACTACCCTTTTCCAGTCCCAGGGCACTACGTACCAGGCCGGAAGCAGGTGGCTTTTTAATTATAAAACTGAAAGAGCGATCTGCATAAACAGTTATTTCCGCTGGAACAATAAAACCATCCTGGGATGCAGTACGGTCATTGTATTCTTTGCAA
>CAYPSP010000166.1:0-3409 GCA_964413335.1 uncultured Dehalococcoidales bacterium | reverse complement strand
TTCAGCAGGTGCAGCACAGGCATTAACTATGATCAGTAGGGGAGTCGTTGAAACTGAACCCGCTGTATCAGTTATTGATGAAGAACTCTGTTCTGGTTGCAAAATATGTATCGGTCTTTGCCCCTATACTGCAATCTCTTTTGATGAAGCTAAAGGTGTATCAGTTATCAATGAAGCATTATGTAAAGGTTGTGGTACTTGTGGTGCTGCCTGCCCCTCTGGTGCCATTACTAGTAGAAACTTTACATCTAAACAGCTCATAGCACAATTGGAGGGTATATTATCATGAGCTTTGAGCCTAAAATCGTTGGTTTTCTTTGCAATTGGTGTTCTTATGGTGCCGCTGATTTAGCAGGAACCTCTCGCATTAAATATTCGAGTAATATAAGAATTATAAGAGTGATGTGTAGTGGGAGGATTGATCCTACTTTCATACTTAAGGCTTTTGAAAAGGGTGCAGATGGTGTGCTGATATGTGGATGTCACATTGGTGATTGCCATTATATGGAAGGAAACATTAAAGCAGCACGCCGAATTCCATTACTTAAAAAAATGCTACTGCAACTTGGCATCGAAGATGAACGCCTACGACTAAAATGGTGTTCTGCTGCTGAGGGTAAGCTTTTCGCTTCTATTGTCGATGATATGACAGAACAAATAAGAAAATTGGGGCCATTTAATTACACCAATGGAGTTAAAAATGGATAAATTAAAATTGGCCCTTTACTGGGCAGCTAGCTGCGGTGGATGTGACGTAGCAGTACTCGATATCAATGAGAACATTCTAAAATTGGCGGATATTGCTGATATTATATTCTGGCCAATCGCTTTTGACTTTAAATATAACGATGTTGAAACTATGGATGACAATTACATCGATGTTTGCTTGTTTAATGGAGCAATTATTACATCAGAAAACGAACGCGTAGCCCGATTACTCAGAGCTAAGTCCAAAACATTGATAGCTTTCGGTTCTTGTTCCTGTTTCGGAGGAATACCTGCGTTAGCGAATTTCAGCAACAGTACCGATATCATGAACTATTCTTACCTTGCCGCTCCTTCAAATGACAATCCCACTGGCACATTACCTCAAATTTTGACCAAGGTTAACGAGGGTTTACTGGAACTACCTGAGCTTTATGATACTGTAAAAACGTTAGCGCAGGTTGTACCTGTTGAATATTTTCTTCCAGGTTGCCCTCCTCCAGTAAATCTCATAATTGATTTGGTGGGCAAACTTGCGAAAAATGAACTTCCAGTGATTGGCTCTACATTAACACCAAAAAAGACAGTATGTGATGAATGCCCACTTAAGAAGGAAAATAAATGCATTTCCAAAGTATTCAGGCCCCATGAACTAATTCCAGAACCAGAGCGGTGTTTGCTAGAGCAAGGTCTTATCTGCTGTGGTCCTGCTACCAGAGCTGGTTGCGGTGCAGCTTGCATCAAGGCAGGAATGCCATGCCGTGGTTGTTTTGGCCCTCCCGAAGGAATCACTGATCAAGGTGCAAAATTAGTGAGTGCTATCGCCTCTATCTATGATGCTAAAAGCGAAGATGAAATTGGGAGGATGGTAAATGAAGTCGTTGATCCTGCAGGAACATTCTATAGATTTGCAATGGCAAATTCAATTCTAAAGAAAAAACAGTTTCAGGAGAAAATTCATGAATAAGATAACTATCGATCCTATAACCAGACTCGAGGGGCATGGAAAGATAGAGATATTTTTAACTCCCGATGGCGATGTTGCCAATGCTTATTTGCAGGTACCAGAACTGCGTGGTTTTGAGAAATTCTGCCAGGGTAGGCCCGTTGAGGAAATGCCTAGAATCACAACGCGAATCTGTGGAGTATGTCCTGGAGCTCACCATATAGCTTCAACAAAAGCAACTGATGCAGTTTATCAAGTTAAGCCCACTCCCACAGCCAATAAAATAAGGGATTTGTTCTATTGTGCTCATATGATTCATTCACATGCTGCTCATTTTTATGTCCTTGCTGCCCCTGACTTCATACTAGGACCTACAAGTGATCCAAAAGAAAGAAACATACTTGGTCTCATAGCTAAACTTGGTACTGAAATTGGGTTAGAGGTAATAAAACACAGAGCTTTCGCACAAGAAATACAAGCAGTAATAGGTGGAAAAGCTACCCATCCCGTATTTGGACTTCCTGGGGGGGTTAGTAAGGCTATTATTGAAAATGAACGCCAAGATTTTGAGAAAAAGGCAAAAAGCCTGGTAGATTTCGGAATATTATCATTAAAACTATTTCACAAACTGATACTGTCAAATAAAGAATATATGGACCTAATCATTAGTGACGCCTATTACATGAAAAGCTACTATATGGGGATGGTGGATAAGCAAAACAAGGTTAATTTTTATGAAGGTGATATACGGGTCGTTGATCAAGATGGAAAGGAGAACGCCCGTTTCAAAGCTGATGATTACCTTGAATATATTGCTGAACACACAGAGCCATGGTCTTATTTAAAGTTCCCCTTTTTAAAGAAAATAGGGTGGAAGGGTCTTGTTGAGGGCAATGATAGTGGTATATTCCGTGTAGCCCCGTTAGCCAGATTAAACGTGGCAGATGGAATGGCAACCCCCCTTGCCCAGGAAGAATATGAGATGATGTTCGATACATTTGGCACGAAGCCAGTTCATGCTACTATGGCCATGCACTGGGCTAGATTAATAGAAATGCTTTATGCAGCTGAACACCTGCTTGAGCTTTGCCAGGATAAGGATATTACAGGCCCTGACATACGGAATATTCCAACTTCAACTCCCCATGAAGGTATTGGAGCTATAGAGGCCCCTCGCGGTACGCTCATACATCATTACCAAACAGACGAAAATGGTATGATTCAAAAAGTAAATTTAGTGGTTGCTACTGTAATGAATAATTCAGCGATGAATATATCAATCAAGAAAGCTGCCCAGAGCTTAATTAATAAGCATCATCGTGCAACTGAGGGACTTCTAAACATGGTAGAAATGGCATATAGAGCTTATGATCCTTGTATTGCTTGTGCTACTCATGCTCTACCAGGCCAGATGCCTTTAGAAATAGTTATCTATGATCACAACAGAATTGTTATCGATAATATCAGTCAATGTTTATCAAATTAAAACTAGTAAAAGAGCATATGAGAGCTGAAATAATAGAGGAAACTGACTATTAAAAGTATAGTAATAGGATTAGGGAACCCTATACTAACTGATGATGGAGCAGGATTCCATGTAGCTAAACAACTAAAGAACATTATTAATAATCAGCAGGTTACCATCACTGAGGAGAGTATTTCAGGTTTAAATATACTGGAACTGTTATTCAATTACGATAAAGCGATAATTGTCGATGCTATCCAGACTGCCGGAGGAACTGCAGGATATATTCATCG
>CAYPSP010000165.1:0-3424 GCA_964413335.1 uncultured Dehalococcoidales bacterium | reverse complement strand
ATATATTCATCGTCTTCGGCCCGAGTCCTTCAACTTTACGATACATAGTAGTTCTCCTCATGATATCAATCTGGCAACTGCTCTTGAACTTGGCAGAAAACTTAAATTGCCTATACCTCAGGATGTCATTATTTATGCAATTGAAGTAGTGGATATTCAAACTTTTAGTGAAATATGTACTACTGCGGTTCAGCAGGGGATAAACCAGTGTGTGAATATGGTTATTCAAGAACTGCAGAATTCTGGTTACATTAGAACTGATTTAGGAAAGTGATTTTCAGGATGATATAATGACTAAATATTATCAGGAGGAAGCATGTTAAAAATAATTGTTCCAATCAAACAAGTTGTTGATGTAGGTCACATAAAGTTTGATGATGATGGAGTTGGCACCATCGAAAATACTACGGGAGGAGAGATCAACCCATTCGATTTAAATGCTTTGGAAGTAGCTGTTCAAATAAAAGACAAATTAGATGCTACTATAAATGTTCTCAGCATGGGGGGCCAAGGAGCTGACAGTATACTGAAAGATGCTATTGCTAGAGGTGCAACCGAAGCCTTTTTGCTGGAAGATGCAGCTTTTAAGGATTCGGATACCCTAGCTACTTCATATACTCTCGCCAGTGCTATAAGGAAAATGGGTGATTTCGACTTAATCGTATGCGGAGAGAAAAGCGTGGATGGGGATACAGGTCAAGTTGGTCCAGAAATAGCAGAGCATTTAGGGATACCTAGCATAGCCTATGTCAACAATATTGAGTCTATTGGAGAAAAACTGGTTGTAATAAGTGACATGGATGGAGAACAGCATACAATTGAATGTGGTTTCCCTGTTCTACTTACAGTAACTAAAAATATAAACACCCCCAGATTACCAAGCCTACGTGACAAGCTAAACTCTCGGAAAGCAAAGGTAGAGATATGGCATGCTGACGACTTAACTCCAGAAGCGGATATAAATCGATTTGGTAAAGGTGGTTCTCCCACATTTGTAGATAAAATTACACTTCCTTCAGAAGGAGGCAGAAAGGGCAAGTCTTTTAAAGGTTCTGACGCGGAGATTGTAAAAGAACTTATCAGCGAACTTGAAAAAGACGGAATACTAAAAGGTTTTGGTGCAAAATGACAGACCAGAATATCGTAATAGTTATAGCGGAACAACATGAGGATAAAATTCAGACAATTACATATGAATTATTAGGAAAGGGGAAGGAAATAGCAGAGAAAACTGGTACTAAGGTTTTTGCTGTTCTTTTGGGTAATCAGGTTGAGGAAGAAGCCAATGAGTTGATTTACTATGGAGCTGATAAAGTGTTCGTGTATCAGCACCCCTCATTTAAAGACTTCAATGTATTAAACTATAAAAATAATATTGTAAATCTGGCAAAGGAACTGAACCCTGGGCTTTTACTTATAGGAGCTAGCCATCTGGGTCGCTCACTTGCTCCAAGATTAGCTGTGGCTCTAGGAACGGGGCTTACGGCAGATTGTATTGGCCTTAACATAGACGATGACGGAAATTTAGTTCAGATTCGTCCATCATTCAGCGGCAGTATCTTGGCCTATATGAAAACTAAAACGAAACCAGTAATAACCACTGTCAGATACAAGACTATGCAAAGTATGAAACGAGACACTTCTAGAAAAGGAGAGGTAGTAATTAGAGAAGCTGAAATTATTCCTTCTTTATTGACCATTCTAACTAAACAAAAATCGGGAGATATCAACCTGCCTGAAGCAGAAATAATTATCTCTGGGGGAAGAGGGTTTAAAAAAGCAGATGATCTTTCTATACTAGCTAAACTAGCGGAAACTTGTGGTGGAGTGATAGGTGCAAGCAGACCATTAGTAGATGATGGATGGATAGGCAAAGAACACCAAGTCGGTTTTAGCGGTAATACCGTTAAACCGAAGGTTTACATAGCCTGTGGTATCTCAGGCAGCTCCCAGCATCTTGCCGGTATGAGAAGGTCAGATATCATCATTGCAATTAATACAGATCCTTCTGCTCCAATTTTTAAGATTGCAGATTATGGAATCGTAGGAGACCTATACAAAATTTTACCCAATTTAATTAGTGAAATAAAAGGGAGGATTTCATGAGTAGCGGCATTATAGCAGAATTACAAAATATCGTAGGTAAGGACTGGGTCATCACAAACCGTGAACAGATGATGGACTACATGCAGGATGCAGTGATGGGAGCTGTAATACCTAAACCGGCAGAAAACATCATTCTAGTAAAGCCAGCAAATACTCAGGAAATATCGGAGATAATGAAACTGGCAAATAAGAAGATGTTCCCTGTCATTGTCAGGGGTGGGGGAAGTGGAATGGCTGGTGGCGCTGTACCAAATGTTGACTGTGTCCTCCTTTCACTAGAAAGAATGAACAGGATTGTAGAGCTAAGCAAAGAAGATTTGATGATCACTGTTGAAGCGGGCAAGCCTTATGGGGAAATGTGTGATGCTGTTGAAGCAGAGGGCATGTTCTTTGCACCCAGACCAGGAGATTTGGGCGCTCACTGCGGTGGCATAGTTGCAACCAATGCTGGTGGGTCAAGAGCAGTAAAGTATGGTGTCACAAGGGCCTTCACAAAAGGCATGGAGGTTGTAACTCCCACGGGTGAAATACTGCACCTTGGGGGGAAGTTGCTTAAATATGCTATGGGTCTTGATTTGGCACATATGTTTGTAGGCAGCAAAGGAGAATTGGGGATAATAACTCAGGTTACCTTCAGACTAGCTATCAAGGCACCATTTACCTCCCTAGTACTGGCTTCATACGATGATCGCCTTGAGTGCATGAAGGTTGCTCCACATGTAACTGCATCAATGATAATTCCACTGGCTGGTGAGTATATCGACCACGACTTAGCCATTGATTCTGCCAAGTACCTGGGCCTTGAGTGGCCTGCAAAGGAAGGAAAGGCACACATATTTTTTGTCAGTGAAGGACCAAATGAGGATGTAGTGTACGCCGAGCTGGAGAAAATAGCTGGGATATGTGAAGAGCATGGAGCGATCAATATATTGATGGCAGACAGGAAGGAAGAGCAGTTTGCCATTTTACAGTCGAGAGGTGAGACAGGATCAATGCAGAAGGCCTCCGGCAACATAGGGGATTTCATGGATATAGCTGTGCCTCCGTCTCGTGTAGCAGAACTCTTTGAGGGAATACTAGATATTGAGAAGAAATACAATACCTGGATTCCTACCTGTGGCCATGCAAGCGAGGGTAACTTGCATCCAACGCCGCTGAAGGAACTTGAAGATAGAGGTGTGCTTGAGGATTGCAAGGATGATATCTATAAAAAGACTATCGAGTTGGGAGGAGTTTTAACCGGTGAACACGGCATAGGTACAATTAGACTTCACAATACCTCCCTGTGGCCTGAGCCCCAGATATGGGAGTATATGAG
>CAYPSP010000164.1:0-3453 GCA_964413335.1 uncultured Dehalococcoidales bacterium | reverse complement strand
AGGAGAATCTACCCGTCCTAGGTCAATGCCCATTTCAGTGAACGAGGAATTGCACCGGGTAATTCCTGTGCTGGAGAGACTACAAACAGAGATAGATCTACCAATAAGTATCGATACTTATAAACTGAAGGTAGCACAACAAGCCTTGAAGACAGGAGCCAATATGATAAATGATATCTGGGGACTAAAACAGGAGCCCCTATTGGCAGAGCTTATAGCTCAAAAAGGAGTACCCATTATCCTTATGAGTAACCAGCGTGATATCGCCCCTAACCATGATATCATCTTTCCTGATATCATCTCCACGGTACTCTCCAGTCTGACGCATAGCATAGAGCAAGCCCTCAAGGCCGGAATACTACCAGCAAATATTATTATTGACCCGGGAATCGGCTTTGGCAAAACACAAGAGCAAAACATAGAACTAATGAGCCGTCTTGATGAACTACAGGTATTACGAAAGCCCATTCTCTTAGCCAGTTCCCGTAAATCAATGATAAGTTCTATACTAAACTTGCCTTCGGAGCAGTGCATGGAGGGGACAATGGCCACCACGGTCATTGGCATCGCCAGCGGGGTCGATATAATCCGCGTGCACGATGTTAAAGAGACATTTCGCGTTTGCAGGGTAAGTGATGCTATCATCAGAGGACAAAGCTAAAATGGCTGTCTCCTACCTTGGATTAGGATCAAACATAGGGGAGAGAGAAATAAATCTTCTTAAGGCATTATCGCTGATCAATCAGGAATCCCCGCTAATCAAAACTTCTTCCATATATGAAACTAAGCCAATAGGATACGAAAAACAGGCATCCTTCCTCAACATGGTTTGCCAGGTCTCAACTAAACTGAAACCAGTTGATTTACTTCGATCGGTAAAACAAATAGAGAAAATATTAGGCAGAAAACCCAGCTTTCGTAACGCACCCCGTATCATCGATATCGACATCCTCTTTTATGACAACAAAATCATGAACATAAAAAACTTGGCTATACCACATCCTCGCCTCGTTGAACGTGCTTTCGTTCTCATTCCTCTAGCAGAGATCGCCCCAAAACTGGTACACCCTGAACAGGGAAGAAGTATTACTGAGTTAGTTCATAAAGTAACAGGACAGAAAGGGGTGCGTTTATTCAATAAGGAGGTCATTTGATGTACCAATTGTTTGTAGAGGAACATTTCGATGCTGCTCATCTTCTACGCGATTATCATGGCAAGTGCGAGAATACGCACGGGCATCGTTTTAAGGTGGTAATTCGTATGGAGGCAACAAAGCTTCAGCAAAATGGACTGGCTTACGATTTTGCCCTGATAAAAAAATTCTTGAGAAAAACCCTTGATCGATATGACCATGCATTCCTAAATGAAATAGCCCCATTTGATACAATAGAACCTTCATGCGAGAACATCGCCGCTACCCTTTATAATGAACTATTACCCCAATTCTTAGGCCTGCCAGTTACCCTGACACACGTGGAGGTATGGGAATCTCCTTCAACTGGTATATCATATAGTCAGTAGGCTATTTTACTATTGTTCCGGTGGCAACAAATTAGGAATTGAGTCCTCAATGGGATAGGAATGCTGACATTTAGGGCAGTACAATGAGCCAGCAATAACTTCCTCATCCTCCTGAGTCTCAATACTTAGTTGTAACTCTCCTTTGCAAACAGGACAAACAATGATTTCCATTAACTCTTTATTCATATCAGTTATAAATTATAACATCAGCATTGTATTTAAGGAATATCGAAGGATAAAAGGCCAGCGAGCATAACAATATCTTAAATGCTATAATTATCTTCAAGTTCTTGGGAGGATGAAATGACAATTAAATTCAAAAAGATATATAAAGACATCAATGCTGAGATGTTTCTCGACGAGATACGTGACCTTCTACAACAGCAGGGAATATTAGCAGGAAAAGAGAGATTGCAGACCTATTCATTACCCAGTGGAGCAACACAATCACGTGTTACTCTTAGCTTGAAAACAAGAGCTGAGCAGAAAGATTGTGGCAGCCTTCATATTATAGGAACCCCATCAGGTGAAACACAGATGCTTATTAGCTTTGATGAAGGCATTGTGTCCCAGGAAACAATTAGCTCTTTTCAGGAAACTATTGCCCTTGCGCTTGATTCATACGAAGTCAAGTGGTGAATCTTGAAAGAAAACAGGCAGGAAAATCGCGAAGAGCGTCGAGTAAAGAAACGAAAGAAGATGCCCTTGCACGGTAGAAGTTTAGCCAAAATCTACAAGGACGCTACAATCAAAAGAGCCAAGCATCGTTAAAACATCCTCTTAGGCAATAGTTTATAAAATACCTTTCATTCTTATTATAAGGCTACAACAAGTTCATTATAGTCTAACCTTTATCATTTTACGGTTGATTGAGCTGTGGTCTTTTCCACAGTATCAGCGCAACTACCGACAGGCAAAGGGCAACAATCGCAATAAAATTAAAAACGCTGTTGATACCAACAATGTCCATAAAGTATCCGGCTACAGGTTGTATGATACTGGACCCTTCCTGGCTAAGCCCGAAATAGAAACCAAATACCGTAGCCATCAAGGCTCGAGGGGTATATTCCACCAGTAGCGGCTGCATGGTTGCTTGTCTCATATTCATCAGTAATCCAAGAAGCAGGAGTACCGCTATCAACATTACCCCAAATGGTAACCTTGTCGCTACGAATAGTACTGGTCCTGTAACAACCAATACCAGTGTCAACGAGTTTCGTCGTCCCCATTTATCGGAAAGCCATCCACCCAGCAGGCTGCCAACTATTCCTCCTCCCCTTACAATACCTAACCACATGGCAGCATGAACAGTACTTATTCCATGCTTATCTACAAGATATATGGCGATGAAAGCCATAGCAGCGCCTGCCACAAATTGAAAAAGAATCCCCAGTACGACAAGTGGAGCAACAGGCCGAAGGGCACGCCCAATTTGCATAATCCTATTGGTTTGTTTCGGCTTAACATTTCCGAAGCCAGTTTCCAGTGAGTGGATTTCAACATTTAACTCTGTATCCACTCGTTTTCGTTCTTTAAATTTAAAAATTAGTAGACACGTCGCCACCAGTACAGGTATTGCCAACAGTAAAAATGCATATTGCCAGCCAATCGCACTAGCAATAAGTCCACCCAGAACTGGACTGGAACTGAAACCGATACTACCACCCATCATGTGTATCGCTATCACTCTTCCATGCCTGCTTTTTTCATAATAGCTCGTGATCATCGGTGTTGCAGAGGGATGATATCCACCAGAAAATATGCCCATTACAACCAAGATGACCATCATCATACTGTACGTTGGGCCAAAACCAATTGCTACTGCGCTTAACCCTACCCCACCCATACCAACTGCAATAATCTTTCTTCTTGTGAATTTATCAGCTAACCAACCACCAATAAACTGTGACACGCCTGAGGTAATTGTATAC
>CAYPSP010000163.1:0-3475 GCA_964413335.1 uncultured Dehalococcoidales bacterium | reverse complement strand
TGGATGAACAAGCACTACTTGAGGCTGCCAGAGATACACCTGTAGCCAGTGCCCTGCGACTCATCATAGATGAAGCAGCCAAGGCCAGAGCCTCCGACGTCCACCTCGAACCCGAGGAGGATAAGCTGCGAGTTCGCTACCGCGTTGACGGCGCACTTCAGGATGTTATGGCTTTGCCCTCCAAAATACATCTGCCATTGACTTCAAGAATAAAGATACTGGCCGATATGAATATCGCTGATCACATTCGGCCACAGGACGGACAATTTTCTATCGATACGAAGGGGCGTCCAATAGACATTCGCGTGGCGACCGTCCCTACCGTACACGGCGAGATGACAGTGATGCGCCTGCTGGATAAATCACTTGGTATTATAGACATGGCAGGCCTTGGATTCCTCCCTGACTCTCTGGAAAAATATCAGGCAATGCTCAAGGTGCCCTTTGGCATGATTTTAATAAGTGGTCCTACCGGGTCAGGTAAGACAACTACTCTATATGCTTCAGTAAACCAGTTAGACAGAGTAACACGCAATATCATCACTATTGAAGATCCGGTGGAATTTCGCTTCGGCAGCATAAATCAAATTCAAATCAACACCAAAGCAGGGCTGACTTTTGCAAGCGGCTTACGCTCTATTCTGCGTCTTGACCCTGACATCATACTGGTAGGAGAAATAAGGGACGCAGAGACAGCAAGGATAGCGGTGCAATCAGCCTTAACCGGACACCTGGTGCTCTCCTCGATTCATGCAAATGATACTATTGGCGTTATTTTCCGCCTCCTCGACCTGGGCATAGAACCTTTCCTGGTTTCCTCTGGAATTATCGGTGTTGTTGCCCAACGGATGGTACGCCGTATCTGTCCTAACTGCGGTGAATATAGAGAGGCCCCCCAATCAGAGCAGCTGGCATATGAACAGGAAACGGGTAAATCGCAAAGTAAATTCCTCTATGGGAAAGGGTGTGAATTGTGTTCTTATTCAGGATACCAGGGCAGAGTAGGCCTTTTTGAGATATTATCTATAAGCGATACAATAAGAACAAAAATACTGAAAGGGGCCAGTACCAACGAAGTACGTCAGCAGGCAATCACAGACGGAATGAGACCCATGATTAAGGATGGTATGGCAAAAGTTGAAGCTGGAATAACCACTCCGTCCGAGGTGCTGCGCAATGCGTACTTCATTGAGTAGCTGATAAAATGGAATATTCATACGTAGCCTATACTGAAGATAATCGGATTATTAAGGGAAAGATAAGTGCCGATAGTGAACAAGCTGCCGCCAGTTCGTTGACAGATAACGGCTATCGCGTCGTCCAGCTCAAGGAGTACACACCTTTCTTTGATTCCTCCAAGATTAGTATCCGCTCCAGCAGGGTAAAAGCAACGGAGATAATTATGTTCACCAGACAGCTGGCACTGCTGCTGGACTCGGGCACCGACGCGATTACCTCCCTGGAACTGCTGCAAGCCCAGTCAACCAACCGTGCATTGAAGCATATACTTGCTATTGTAACTTCAGACGTGCGTGGAGGCATGCCGCTGGCTGAAGCCCTGGCAAAGCACCCGGCAGCATTTCCTAAAGTCTATTCCAGGCTGGTCGCTGTGGGCGAAAAAACCGGCAGCCTCGAAACGGTGCTGAGACGAGCTGCCACTTACATGGAAAGAGTGACTTCCGCGCAAAAGGGCATCCAGAATGCCCTAGCTTACCCCATTGTACTACTTGTCGTCGCTTTAGGAGTAATCGCTATACTGGCAATTTTCGTTTTGCCTTCGTTCACAGGATTATACAAGGCATTTGACGTTGAACTGCCCCTGGCTACAAGGGTGCTTATCGGTTTCACAGACTGGTTCCAGAAATATGGCTTACTGGCAGTGGGAATAGTAGTAGCTATGCCAATCGCAGGATTTCTTTACACAAAAACTCCCGATGGCAAACTTAGATGGGGAAAACTATCACTCGTCATGCCCATACTGGGTAGAATCAACCTGCTGAATGAGCTCTCCCGTGCTTGCAGGAGCATGTCGCTCTTATACGGTAGTGGCCTGCCGTTGCACGAGATAATGACCTTGATTGTCCAGGGGACCAATAATAAGGCAATGGAAAATGCACTGATTGCCGTCCAGCAAAGCATGATTGCCGGAGCAGGCCTGTCTCATCCAATGTCACAGAATCCGCTTTTCCTCCCCCTGATGGTTCAAATGACCGCTGTTGGCGAAGAAACAGGAAACCTGGACCTTACACTTACTACGGTTGCAGAAAGCTACGAGACAGAGGCAGATGATAAAACAAAGACGATGATTTCCATGATTACACCTGCCATGACAGTTTTCATCGGAGGGGTAGTCGGATTTGTCGCCGTAGCCTTGATTTCCAGCATGTACTCTATATTCGGGTCGATATAATAGCATGGAAATAAAAGCCTCATGGTGATTATTTTGATGAAAAAAACAGAGAATATTTTTTGTTCCTATCTTTATTACTTGCTTAATGTAAATTATCAATAGCATCTATTACCATTTACCTATTACATTTAGTACTAAATGCCTATTGATTTCGATATACAAGCAAGCAATAAAAATGTAGCATGAGAAGTGGCTGTGTCAGTAGATAACGTTAATGACTAAGATAAAAAAACTGTTAGCAGGGAAATCACGAGGCTTCGGTCTTATTGAGGCATTGATAGCCATGGCTATTTTAGGCGCAATTTCAGGGGCGTTTCTCAATAGCCTGTCAACTGCCTATAAAGCTGACGCCATAGCTGATGAACGAACCAGTGCTGAGAGCCTGGCAAGAAGCGAGTTTGAATATATCAAAGATAGCCCCTATGAAGCCTATGGCTTCAGCTACGAAATTCCCGTACCACCAGGCACTGCACCACCATGGGATGCAGCCCATATCGACCTTGCAGGCACTTATCCAGGCTATTCAGTAGAGATAACCGGCCAACAGCTAATCCCGGCTACCCATACTCCGTATAGCGGGCCAGACATGGGTGTACAGCAGATTACTGTTGAGGTATATTATCAGGACGAATTGGTTCTCAGCAGCAGCACCTATAAAATACTCAGATGAAAACAATATGGAAAGGACAACAAGGATTTAGCTTAATAGAGATACTGGTCGCTATGGCTATAACCGCCCTCATTTCCACCGCGATAACCGGAGCAATCTTCCAGGTGTTTGCCAGCGACCGCGTCAGTAACGATATTATTGCAATCAGACAGGTTCAAACCGCTGGTGATTGGATAAGCGTTGATGCGCTCCAGGCGCAAAATGTTGACGATACCTGGGGCCAACCTGACGACAGAGGCTTCCCTTTTACCCTCACCTGGACTGACTGGGATAATAATGACAATAAGGTCGAATACGACCTTATTGCCATGCCTCTCCCCGGAACAATGAAGCAACTGCAAAGACAGCAAACGGGTACTGGAGGCAGCTCCACAAGAATCGTGGCACAATACCTG
>CAYPSP010000162.1:3087-3528 GCA_964413335.1 uncultured Dehalococcoidales bacterium | reverse complement strand
ATGGTTGGACTCAACTAGCGTCCTCCCTATTAATATTTTTCTTACTCAGTAACCTGTTTAAAGCATTCATATATGCTTTAGCAGTAGCTACAATTATGTCAGTAGAAGCACCCCGACCGATATAAGAAACGCCGTCACTCTCAATTTTTATTAACACTTCTCCAATAGCATCAATACCTTCTGTCACTGACTTAATAGTAAATTCAGTGAGTTTATTAGGTATGCCAATTATACGATTAATTGCCTTATAGATAGCATCTACGGGACCAGTACCTAAAGCAGCATCTTCCAGGTATTTTCCACCTGGCCCAATAAGCCTTACCGTAGCTGTAGGTAAACTATGGTTACCACATATTACCTCCACATGGTCAAGATAATATGTGACGACTGCTGTTCTATGTCCCTCTGCTACTAAAGCTTCAATATCGCGGTCGGTAACCT
>CAYPSP010000162.1:351-3077 GCA_964413335.1 uncultured Dehalococcoidales bacterium | reverse complement strand
GCACTTTTTAATTCAGTTTCAGGCAGTTTATAACCTAGTTCGGCCAATCGTTCTTTAAACGCATGCCTCCCACTTGATTTACCAAGTACAAGATTACTAGAGGAGAGTCCAATCGACTTTGGGTCCATAATTTCATAGGTTATTGCCTTCTTCATTAACCCATCCTGATGAATTCCGGACTGATGGCTAAAAGCATTCGTTCCAACAATAGCTTTATTTGGTTGAATTGGAAATCCAATCAAATCACTTACTAGACGACTTGTCTTATGTATTTGCGTGGTATCAATACCTGTAGTAAAGGGCAGCAAGTCATAACGTGTTTTCAATGCCATGACAATCTCTTCCAGAGCAGCGTTACCTGCTCGCTCTCCGATACCGTTTATTGTACACTCAACCTGTCTTGCGCCATTACTTAACGCAGCTAGGCTATTAGCTGTTGCAAGTCCCAAATCATTGTGACAATGAACACTTATAATTGCTTTGTTTATGTTAGGTACCTTAAGCACAATGCCATGAATCAACTTGCCAAACTCTGTTGGTGTTGAATATCCTACAGTATCAGGTATATTCACCGTTGTTGCACCAGCATCAATAGCAACTTCAATGATATGATGTAGATAAATTTGGTCAGCGCGACTGGCATCCATCGGTGAAAACTCTATATCCTCGGTATAACTCTTAGCATACGCTACCATTTTCTTCGTCTTTTCCAGTATTTCCTCACGGCTCTTGTTAAGCTGATACAAGAGATGTATGTCAGACGCAGATAAAAAGACATGTATCCGAGGATGAGCGGCTTCTTTTATAGCTTCCCATGCTCTGTCTATAGCCTCAGTATTAGCATGACATAGAGCACATATTACTGGTCGCCGTATTTCCTTGCTAATAAGCTGTACCGCTCTGAATTCTCCTTCTGAACTAATGGGAAAACCAGCCTCGATCACATCAACCCCAAGTTTTTCCAACCCCCGAGCTATTTCCAGCTTTTCCTGAGAATCTAAGCTTGACCCTGCTGCCTGTTCTCCATCCCGTAATGTAGTATCAAATATTATTATATTATCCATAATTCTACTAAGACATCATGTTCCTTAGCTCTTTGCCAACTATTTCTATTTGGTGCTCAGCGTTTTTTCGCCTCATAGCATTAAAGCTGGGTCGTCCAGCCTGATTTTCCAATATCCACTCTTTGGCGAAAGTTCCATCTTGTATCTCAATTAATATCTGCTTCATTGCTTGCTTAACCGAATCATTAATTACCCGGGGTCCACGTGTATAGTCTCCATATTCAGCAGTATTGCTTACAGAGTAACGCATATAGTTCAATCCCCCCTGATACATTAGATCAACTATGAGTTTAAGCTCGTGAAAGCACTCAAAATAAGCGTTCTCTGGCTGATATCCAGCCTCTACCAGGGTCTCAAAGCCAGCTTTTACCATGGCAGCAACACCACCACATAATATAGTTTGCTCTCCAAAGAGGTCTGTTTCAGTTTCCTCTCTGAATGTTGTTTCCAAGACACCTGCCTTGGTGCTACCAATACCTTTTGCATAAGCCAATGCAATATCCATAGCTTTACCAGACGCATCTTGATGGATGGCAACAAGAGAGGGAACTCCAGACCCTTCGGTATATATTTTTCGTAGTATATGTCCCGGGCACTTAGGAGCTATCATGCTTACATCAATATCTTCACTAGGTACAATTTGTGAGTAATGTATATTAAATCCATGAGCAAACATCAATGTATTTCCTATAAAGATTTTTTTCTCAATAGACTCGTTATAAATCTGTGACTTTAGAGTATCAGGATCCAACATCATTATAATGTCAGATTTCTCCGCCACTTCGGCGACGCCGGCCACTTCAAACCCATCGCTAATAGCAGCTTTCCATCCATTGCCATTTGGCTTGCTAGCAACCAATACACTACATCCACTATCACGCAAGTTTTGCGCATGAGCATGACCTTGGCTTCCATACCCAACAATACCAATCGTTTTCCCATTCATAACTTCCAGATTAGAATCTTTTTCGTAATAAATTTTAGCCATATATATCTCTCCTTTATCTTATTATTTTATTAGCTGTACAAATTATTGACGAGCCATAGCAATCTTGCCAGTTCTGGATATTTCTTTAATTCCAAAACGGCGAAGGAGATCTAATAAAGATTCTAGTTTACTCTCATCGCCTGTTGCCTCAACTGTCAGTGTATTTATGGACACGTCAACAATGTTCGCTCTAAATATATCAACAATTTGTATAATCTCATTCCTTGTTGTTGTAGTAGCATTAACTTTGATTAATGCTAATTCTCTGGCTACCATACTCCTGTCAGTTATATCTGTTACACGTACTACATTAATCAGCTTATCCAATTGTTTCCTTACCTGCTCTATATCCATAAATCTGCCTTTTGTAACAATTGTCATACGAGACAGGTGAGCATGCTCACAATGACCAACAACAAGGCTTTGTATGTTAAAACCTCTACGGCGAAACAAACTTGCCACCCTTGCCAACACACCAGGTTTATCTTCTACCAAGGCAACTAATATATGTTTTTTTTCACTTAGATCTATTTCCATAAGACAGAACCTTGTTTTTATTTATTGTTTCTATTCGTGGCATTTCCAAACTTTTGTCAAGTTTTTCCCCTGGGGGGATAATCGGATACACATTTGCCTCAGGCTCAACTTCAAAGTCTATAAGGAATGGGCCAGAA
>CAYPSP010000162.1:0-341 GCA_964413335.1 uncultured Dehalococcoidales bacterium | reverse complement strand
TTGTATGGCAGAAACTACATCCTCTCTATGCGTTACTTTTATTCCAGGTATATCGTAGGCTTTAGCAATTGTTACAAAGTCTGGATTCCATAGTTTTACTCCAACGTAAGAGCGCTCATAAAATAGTTCTTGCCATTGTCGTACTAATCCAAGATACCCGTTGTTAATAATTGCAATCTTTACAGGAAGATTCTCCTGCCTTATGGTAGCTAACTCCTGTATCGTCATCTGGATACTACCATCACCAGCAATGCACCATACTGCTTCCTCGGGACATCCAATATTAACTCCTATAGCCGCTGGAAGCTCAAATCCCATAGTGCCCAGACCACCCGACATAA
>CAYPSP010000161.1:0-3550 GCA_964413335.1 uncultured Dehalococcoidales bacterium | reverse complement strand
GCAATATCAGCGAGGCTCATGCCATCCTGGCGCAGTTCACAGCGTTCCTCAGAAGTCATCCCAAGCAAATCGCTTACTGCCTCACCACATGCTACACCTCTGCCCTGGGAGCCGTGCCAACCATACCGGCCCTGGACATCTGTTTCCTCCGATGTATCAGCGAAAACGCTGCCACCCAACATCAGTCCCATTATTGCTACCATCCCAAATGATAACCCCAGTATCTTTAGTGCCTTTTTCATTGTATATCCCTCCATTTTTATTGTTAACCGGTTTTCCCGGCATCTACGGTTAATTATTACGCAGGGTCATGGAATTATTATGAAGATAAAGTGTGGAATATGTGTGATATTTGGTCGATGATTTTTATAAATTGACATCTACACTCAGTTAGACTAAATTATCCTCATCGGATTAATGGCAGCAACTACATCTTCAACACTCTGCACGATTGCATCATAACTCCGATAATAAATTACTTAGCAGAAGGAGATACCAATGTCTTCAAATATGTCGGGCAAAGAACTTTGTTTTACTCCTGCCTACCAGTTAGCGCGATTAATCAGGTCACGCGACCTTTCCCCCGTAGAGCTTATGGATGTCACCCTTAAGAGAATCAAGGAGATAGGACCAAAGCTCAATGCTTACCTTACTGTAGTGGAGGAAGAGGCAATGGCAGCAGCCCGCCAGGCAGAAAAAAAGGTAGCAAGTGGCTCGCCTTTGGGAATACTGCACGGCCTGCCCATTTCCATAAAAGACCTTATTCCCACCAAAGGAATAAGAACCACCATGGGGTCGCTGGTTTATAAAGATTTGATTCCCGAAACTGAAGGCACTGCAATGCAGCGCATCAGAGAGGCAGGAGCCATAATCGTTGGAAAAACGAATGCGGCCGAAATCGGTACCGCCATCCAGACCCGTAACAAGCTGGGCGACGACTGTCGTAATCCCTGGAATACAAAGATGACGCCCGGAGGGTCCAGCGGAGGAGCGGCAGCAGCCATGGCTGCGGGCATCAGTCCCCTCTCACTCGGCAGTGACGGTGGTGGCTCGGTTAGAATCCCTGCTGCCTTCTGTGGCCTGTTCGGTATGAAACCCAGCTACGGACGTATTCCTAAAGACTACGCCGAATGGGGAATGTCTCACACGCTTTCCTTCGGTCCACTGTCACGGACAGTCCGTGATGCCGCAATGATGTTAAATGTTATGTCAGGTTCTGATGGACTAGACTACACCTGCATCAGGACAACTCCTCCCAATTTTGTAAAAAAGCTAGACGGCACTCTGCGGCAACTCCGTATTGCCTGGACCCCCGACATGGGATACGATGTAAAAGTCGACCCCGAAATAAGAGCCGCGGTTGAGGCTGCCGCCAATGTCTTTAAGGAAATGGGACATCAAGTAAAACAGGCAGTGCCTGATACTGGAATGCCTTTTGACACCTTTGATGCCACCATCGCCACGCGTAATTCCATACCACTGGGATTTCTACTCGACGAGCACCCCAACGATATCATGCCCTACAATAAGCTTCAGTTCGAGACAGGCCGCAGCGTCAGTGGTATAGAGCTGGCCAAAGCATGGGTACACGTGGAAAAGATTCGCTGGGCATACCGCGACTTCTTCCAGAAATACGACCTGCTGATAACACCCAGCACCGCCGTCACTGCCTTCCCGGTGGGAAGCAAAGACCGCTCGCTGGGACGAGGATTCTTCGACTGGGCATTCGCTCCATTTACCTGCATCTTCAACCTCACCGGCAGCCCGGCTGCCTCGGTGCCCTGTGGCTTCAGTTCCGACGGATTGCCGTTAGGGATGCAGCTGGTTGGGCCACTGGAGGACGACATCACGGTGATGCAGGCGGCAGCAGCCTTTGAGAGAGCACGTCCATGGATTAATAAACGTCCACCTTTATCCTGATAAACAAGAGGTGAAAGACTATGCAGTTTCCATTTATTGATGAAGCAACACGTCTCGAAAGGCTGGCAACTCCAAGCGGCAAGCTGCAAATGGTACTGGATACCGACACTTATAACGAGATAGATGACCAGTTCGCCGTGGTCTATGCGCTGTTTTCTCCCAAGAAACTCGACGTCCAGGCACTTTATGCCGCACCATTCCATAACAAGCGGTCGAAGGGACCCGCTGATGGCATGGAGAAGAGCTACCAGGAGATATTAAAGGTACTGTCACGAATCAACGTGTCGCCGGCGGGATTGGTACACAAGGGCTCCGAAAGATTTCTGCATGACCTTGAACATCCCTGTAAAAGCGAAGCAGCTCTCGACCTGATAGACAGAGCAATGAAGCAGTCAGAAAAACCGCTTTACGTGGCCGCCATAGGCGCACTCACCAACATCGCCTCGGCGATACTGCTTGAACCGGAGATAATAAATAAAATCGTGGTAATCTGGTTGGGCGGACAACCACTGCACTGGCCCACCGTTGAGGATTTTAACCTGAAGCAGGACCCAATTGCTGCCCGACTGGTCTTTGATTGCGGTGTTCCGCTGGTGCTTATCCCCTGTATGGGGGTCGCCTCACATATGCTGAGCACAGCACCAGAACTTGAGGCCAGGCTTGCAGGGAAAAACTCTATCGGTGATTATCTTACTGGCATATTCGCCGACCTGCTGGAAGAACGCTCCGCCTGGTCAAAGGAGATATGGGATGCCTCCGCCATAGCTTATTTAGTCAATCCTGACTGGGTGCCCTCAGATCTGGTGCGCAGTCCCATTCTGACCGAAAAGCTGACCTGGGATTTCAATAACTCACGCCATCTAATCCGCATCGCTAACTTCGTCCACCGTGACCCGATATTCAAGGACATGTTTACAAAGATAAGAGCCTGCGCTTAGACTCTTCTGCAATTTATCTACTGGTTATGGAAAGTATGGACTGTTATAAGGATGAATAAATTTCCCTTTCATCATTAAATTACACTACCCTGAATTCCTGGTAACAATGATATAATGTCATTTGCAATATGGGTTATGTCAATCAGTATTGTTATACATTAGAGACAGGAGGCGAAGAATATGCCTGGCAGAAAAGAGGAACGGGATGCACGCAAACACCGAGATGACCTTATCGGCGAGCATAAAATTGGCGATGCCATACAGGCGATACTGGCATGCCTGTTTTTTGTAGTCTGGATAGCAGACTCGTTCTTTTTAAAGTACACGACAATGCTAAACGACAGCGTACCGCTTGAAGTCAGACTGCCAGTTGGAATTATTTTACTGGTACTATCGGCTTACCTGGCACGAACGGGCCTGTCCATCGTGTTCGGCGAAAAGAGGCAGAAACCCGCTGTTATCAGGAAAAGCGTTTTCGGTATCGTTCGGCATCCAATTTACCTGAGCGAGATTCTGCTTTATCCTGGCCTGCTAATGATGAGTATATCACTAGCTGCTACTGTAATATGGCTTATTGGAATAGCTTTCTTGCACTACATTTCTCGACACGAAGAAAAGATGTTAGTTGCACACTTTGGCGAGGAGTACAAGCAGTACATGAGTGAAGTGCCAATGTGGATTCCGCGCCTGCG
>CAYPSP010000160.1:0-3557 GCA_964413335.1 uncultured Dehalococcoidales bacterium | reverse complement strand
CAACTCCTTTTCTCGCCCTATAATTAAAGAGAGGTGGTCTCTGTTTAGATGTATCTAAACAGAAAGGCTCAAATTTTTAAAGAAGGTTTCCTTCTCTAAAACTTCTTTGTATTATAACATATTTTTAAAGAAGGTTTCCTTCTCTAAAACTTCTTTGTATAACATAGAATTGAGCTTGCGTTGCTTTTTCGCTTGGGATATTATGGAACATAATATATGGATATAAGTACATTACTGAATAAGGCCAGGGAGTATTTGCCTGAGAACAAGGTTAACTCGGTTATGGCGGCTTATAAACGCGCCTCGGATGCTCACCAGGGGCAGTTACGCAGATCAGGAGAACCTTTTGTAGATCACCCATTACAGACTGCTATTATACTGGCCGAATTACATCTTGATGCAGAAACTCTGGCTGCTGCTTTACTGCATGATGTTCCTGAAGATTGTGGAGTACCTCTGGAGGATATTGAGTCCGAATTTGGCTCCCAGGTAAGTAGATTGGTTGACGGAGTCACAAAATTGAGGGGATTGGCATGGCGAAAAGAAGCTGCGGGGGTAAGATCAAGAGGTCAAAATGAGAACCTGCGCAAGATGCTGGTGGCAATGTCGGAAGACTTGAGAGTGATTCTCATTAAATTGGCAGACAGGTTGCATAATATGCGTACGTTAGCTGCTTTACCTGCTAAGAAACGACATGAGATTGCGCAGGAAACCCTGGATATATATGCACCTCTGGCACATCGACTGGGTATGCGTAGTGTGAAATGGCAACTGGAAGACCTGTCTTTTCGTTATCTGGAACCTAAGGAATATCATCGAGTTTCGCGGTTGATTGCTACGAAGCTAGAGGAACGGGAGGACTTCATTGCTAAGGTAACAGAGATATTGAAGCAAAAGTTGCATGAAGCTAATATTGAAGCGACGATTGTTGGCAGACCGAAACATATTTACAGTACATATCAGAAGATAAAAAAATATGCCTTGCAGGGCAAGGCGTTTAGTGATATTCATGACCTCTTTGCTCTCCGGGTGCTAGTGGATTCAGTTTCCGATTGCTATAAGGCCCTCGGAGCAATACACAATTACTGGCATCCCATAACGGAGGAATTTGATGATTATATTGCTAATCCAAAGGATAATGGTTATCAGTCTTTGCATACTACAGTAATGTGCAAGGGGACAACTCATCTGGAGATACAAATAAGGACCAAAGAGATGCATCATTTTGCTAAGTATGGGGTTGCTTCACACTGGCTTTATAAGGGAGGAGGGAAAGAGGAGTCTTCTATTGAAGATAAAATTCACTGGCTGCATGAGATTAACGAGCTACGTGAAGAGGGTGATAGTGAGCAATTTGTGGAATCTGTAAAAAACGATGTCCTTTCTGATCGTGTGTACATATACAGTCCTAAAGGCGAGATAAAGGAACTGCCTAAGGGAGCTACCCCTTTGGATTTCGCCTTTCGAGTCCATACGGATCTTGGCTATCGATGTATCGGGGCGAAGGTGAACGAACGATTGATGCCTCTGAATTACCAGCTAAATAATGCCGATGTGGTGGAGATAATTGCATCTAAGACAGGAAAGGGGCCAAGTTTGGATTGGCTAAATCCAGCTCACGGTTATATTAAAACGTCTCACTCCCGAAATAAAATCAGGCAGTGGTTTAACAAACAGGAACGAGGGCAAAATATTGAAAGAGGCAGGCAGCTTCTTGAGAAGGAGTTTAAGCGTTTAGAGATTGACTCGGTGCGAGTTGAAAAACTGGCACGGCAATTCAAGTTTGCTAGTACAGGTGATTTTCTGTCAGCCTTGGGTTCAGGTGGCATCAACCTTGGGCAGATTACACAGAAATTAAACGCAGAGCTAGAACCACAGGAAGCAGCAATTGAAATATCGCCAATCAAAAAAGTTACCCCTTCACAGGTGAAAGTGCTGGGAGTTGGCAACCTGTCTACTCGTTTAGCTGCTTGTTGCCACCCATTGCCAGGTGATAAAATAATTGGATATATTACACAGGGTAGGGGAATTACTATACATCAGAAGGGTTGTCCCAATATTATTAATGAGGAGGAAAAGGAGAGGTTAATTGCAGTGAGCTGGGGTGATGTGGAGGAGTTGTATCCAGTGAATATTCAGGTTGATTCATGGGATAGGGTTGGGTTGCTTAACGATGTTAGTCATGTGCTGACCGAGGAAGGCGTGAATATTACTGATTTTAAAATGGCAGAACATGATAGTATTAAGTCTATGTATGTTACAATGCAGATAAAGAGTGTTGTACAATTAAATAAAATAATGTCGAAGATACGGTCTGTAGGGAGCGTGACGGCTGTATTCAGAAAAGGGGAGAGAGATGCCAGTTAACAACGCAAATATTAAATCAGCAACGGGAGTAGAGGGGAGGAGATTGCGAAATCGTCTGATGCGCAGTAAATATAAAACCAGCATTACTAAGGTGGGAGGACTTATTGCTTCAAATGAAACAGAATTAGCACAGCAAGAGGCTGTGGTAGCTGTAAGTAACATTGATAAGGCAGTCAAGAAAAAGGTGATTCATAAGAATAAGGGCGCTAATCTGAAATCTAAGCTTGATAAAAAGCTGAATAATGCCAAATCAGTGCGTGCTTCTTAGAAGCACGCGTCAGAAGAAGGAGACGAACGATGATAGTTTTCAAGATTGTTGCATGCACGTTCTTTGGGTTAATGGGCCTTGGTATGGTGCTTGCCATAATATCAATGATATAAGATATCGGAGAATAGAGTCATCAGGGACACCTTTGCGTAGTTTAATCCTTATTTAGTGATGAACTTGCTGATGAAATACTGGTGAACCCTGAAGTCGTTGCTTAACTCTGGATGAAAGGCCGTTGCTAACATTTTATTTTGTCGTGCGGCAGTAATCGTGCCGTCGGATAGCTTTGCCAGAACTTCCACATTAGGGCCTACTTTTGTGATGGAAGGAGCGCGAATAAATATGGCTTTAAAAGGACTATCACCTAGAACTGGAATATCAAGGTTGGTTTCGAAGCTATCTATTTGCCTGCCAAAGGCGTTGCGTTTGACGGTAATGTCCATAACTGTCAGAGTAGTTTCATCGTTAAGGGAAGAAGTTTTCCCCAAGCAGATTAGCCCTGCACATGTACCCCAAACCGGAAATCCATTTAGTATTAACTCTCGCAAGATATTGAACATTTTAAAGCTGTGCATTAGTTTTAAAAGGGTACTGCTCTCTCCTCCGGGGATAATAAGGCCATCTAACCCTTTAAACTGAGCAGGCAAACGAATTGGTAAAGTGGATGCCCCCAGTTGTTGCAGGATGTCGATATGCTCTATAAAAGCCCCTTGTAGAGCTAATACACCAATTTTCATAACTGTTTGCTCCTTACCTGTTGTTATGGGTTATAAATTTGTGGCAACCTGAATATTCCTTGAAAGGTTAGTTGTATATTTACTTGTCAGGGCTAGGTATTGACTCTAATGCAAGCTTGGGCATTTCTCTTTGTACAGGTATGGGATAGTCGTTATTAAAGCAAGCCATGCAGAGGCTGTCTTTG
>CAYPSP010000159.1:0-3567 GCA_964413335.1 uncultured Dehalococcoidales bacterium | reverse complement strand
TTTGCCTTATAATTGAATTGAAGGATTCAAACAGCCTTGTAAAGGCCTAATCAGTAGTGGTAGGAAAACCAGCAGTAGTCCAGGCTTCCATGCTACCGAGAACATTGTAGATCTCTGGATAACCTGCACGCAATAGTATACTGGCGGCGAGACTTGCCATGTGTCCCACGTTACATAATACTGCTACAGCTTTAGCTCTGGGGACTTCAGTCATTCTATGTTCAAGATGTCCGACATATATGTGAAGTGCGCCCTCTATATGTCCTGCGTCCCACTTGTTGTTCTCTCTGGTATCCAGGATTAATAGCTCTTCGCCGTGGTTTATCTTATCCTTGAGTTGATGTACTGAAAGCAAGGGCAGTCTTTTGATGGGGAGTCCGGCATTATACCATCCCTCAGTACCATCTTTGAGGTAGCCCCTGATCCGGTCATAACCAGCACGGATTAAGTAGCGTACTGCTTTATCCAGATGGCAGTGGTCTTCCAATACCAGTAGTATTGGCCTGTCATAAGATAGTACCCATCCCGCAAAAACAGCTAACCCTTCAAGCCAGATATTGTAGGCCCCTTTGATGTGGGCACCGCCAAAGGCAGCCGGTTTACTGGTATCAATCACTACTGCTCCCTTTTCCATTTCCTTCATGAATTCAGCTGGAGTAAGAGGTGCAGGCGAAGGCAAGCAACCCAGCAGAGGAGGGCCTTCAAGGTTATATTTCTCCATCTGTTGAAAGTAGGGAGGTTTTTCCAGATGCTCAGCTATCTTGTAGTTAATAAAGTCCTCTCTGCTCATCTGGAGTAGGGGGTTATGTAGTCTCTCTATACCAAGGGTGCTTTCATCCCTGTCTCCGATATTTATTCCACAGACTGAGCCTGCCCCGTGACCCGGGCAGAGGATAACACCATCACCCAGGGGGAGAAGCCTTTTAAAGATGCTATCGAAGATATTTGAGGCCAGCCTTGGCACTTCTTCGGGCCCGTAGAAGTCAGTTCGCCCCACATCGTTTACAAATAGCGCATCTCCGCTAAATACCATTATCGTAGCTTGACCAGACGAGATGTCAGCCACAGCATAGGACATGCTCTCGTCAGTATGCCCTGGGGTATGAATTGCCGTTAATTCCAGCCCACCAATTTTGAATTTCTCGTTGTCTCTTAATGTGTTGCCGTATTTCCAATCCAGCCCCGGGCCGTGGTGGATTTCAGCTCCAGTGAGGTTATTCAGTTCGGTGGAGCCGATAACATAGTCTTCGTTACGGTGGGTCTCAAAAATATGCTTGATTTTCAGTCCATTCTGCTGAGCCAGATCAATATAAATCTGGCAATCGCGTCGGGGGTCAATCACAGTGGCCTCATTTCCTGAACCAATCAAGTATGAGTTGTGAGCAATCCCTGCTGATTTTATGCGTTCAAATATCATCTCTGTCCTCCTTTTTTAATTATACTACTTCCGATAGTTATACCTCTTAAGTTGGAGCTAAAACCGTTGAGCTTGCCCTGGTCTAACATTCAGGACAGCCATATCGTATAGTTGCTCACCGAATATCGATCTATCACTCTTTAGTTCGTTTATCAGCAGTACTTTATAATTATTTAAACGGTTCTTTCAATGACGTTTAGTATTAATCTTAGCAAACTTGATAAATATCGTCATGAAATATTTCCGAAACCTATGTCTTGCTGAGATTTAGATGAGTAGCATTGCCAACTTCCAAAGACGCTGAAATTGTCACCAGCTTTGCAACTAGTACTAACTTGCGAGCCAGAGAACTCTGAATGCTTGTGAGAAGCTATGATAGCTTCGTAAACTTCATGTAGTGTTCTATTGAAAGTCATATATAGCGGAAAGAAAGTACCGTCCAGCAGGATTTATATGCTATATTGAATTGTCCAGGAGTCATAAAGAGATGGCTGGAATGAGAAAGAAGATTGCCAGGAGTATCAGGCAACATCGATTGCTGTTTTCCCTGCCGTTAATCATCCCTGCTATTGGAACCACAGGGTTTATGGCGATTGAGCAGCTTTCATTCATCGATGCGTTTTACTTCACCATCGTTACCATTTCAACAGTAGGCTATGGCGATGTCCACCCGGAAAGTACAGCAGGGAAACTGTTCTGCATAGTGCTTATAATCCTTGGAATCGGGACGTTCCTGTCCATTATCACCCACTTTTCAAAACCATTATTGCAGAGAAGCCTGAACAGATTGCGAAGGCACAGGCTTAATATGCTCATCAGAATCTTTTTTACCGAGATAGGCGACCAATTACTCAGGATATTTGTGAATTATGACCCCGGAATAGAAATGATAAGGGAAGAGGCGCTGATTAGCGACAAATGGACAGCGGCAGACTTTACTCACCTGAGGAAAAGATTCCAGCAAACCAAATTCCGCATTGACCCTTCACTGATGGACCTGCCTGCCCTGAAAGGTTTCTTGCAGAAAAAAGGAGAGATATTAATCCGCCTGATAGAGAATCCTGACCTGCTGGAGTATGAGTCGTTTACCGAGCTTCTCTGGACTATCGTGCATCTCAGGAACGAGCTCATGGCACGGCATAGCGTTGTCAGTTTGCCGGAAACAGATGTTAAGCACCTGGCGGATGATTCGAAACGAGCTTACAGCCTCCTTGCCATACAATGGGTACAGCACCTGCAGCATTTAAAACGGCGGTATCCCTATCTTTTCTCCCTGGCGTTGAGAACCAATCCATTCAGTAAAAATCCTTCGCCGATAGTCAGGTAAGCGCCTGGCAATCACCTTTCTATATGGTCAAGACGGGTGAGTGGAGTTGGCCCTCTCCCTTATAGTGAGAGGGAATGCATTCGCAATAGTGGTCAATGTTTATAAGGGCAAATGTTGACGTTATGATGTCAAAACGTTATGATACACGAGGAATTACAGGAGGTGGTATTATGGCTACAGCAGCAAAGCGCTCAACTATTTATTTTGACCCGGATATCCACAAGGTACTTAAACTGAAATCAATAGAAACATCAAAATCGATATCTGAAATTGTGAATCAGGCTGTTAAAGAAGCACTGTCTGAGGATGCAGAGGATATCGCTGCTTTTGAGGAAAGGGCTGGTGAGTCCTTAATCAGTTTTTCTGAAATGCTAAAAAGGCTCAAAAAAGATGGCGCAATATGAAATCTTTTTCAAGGAGTCTGTCTGGAAAGAACTAAAAAAGATTCCCAAGAAAGAGCTCAGGAAAATCCTGGCAAAGATTGAGAAGCTGGCAGACAATCCTCGGCTTATTGGCTGTGAAAAGCTTACTGAGCAGGAACTTTATCGACTCAGACAGGGCAGGTATAGAATTGTTTATTCAATACAGGATAGTGACCTGACGGTTTGGATTATTAAAATCGGACATCGGAAAGAGGTGTACCGGTGATATTAATATAGGGTCATCCTCACCTTAATCCTCTCCCTCAAGGGAGAGGAGATTCTTTATAAAAGTAGTTTTCACCCACTCCTGGCCCTCTCTCTTATAGGGAGAGGGAAGGCGCATTCGCAGTGGCGAATACCCGGGTAGATTCCTGCTTTCGCAGGAATGATAATAAAGAATG
>CAYPSP010000158.1:0-3571 GCA_964413335.1 uncultured Dehalococcoidales bacterium | reverse complement strand
TACATTAATCTTTATTCATACAGTAGAACTTGTAAGATAGAACAAATTTCACAGAAACTACTTTTTTTATATGTTCTTGGATATTTGTTAAGGTAATATTGATTGTACTTTAAAACAGCTATTTTTCTTCATTGGAGCATTGTGTAAAACCTCACTCTGAGGAAGTGACTTTTCCACCCTATCATCCCTAAATACATTTTGTATGGATATAATTTGTGCTGCCGGCTGAACGTTTGTTGTATCTATTTGATTCAGTATATCGAAGTTATCAAGTACTTCAGATAATTGAACACTAAACATATCTATATCCTCATCACTCAAACCTAATCGAGCTAAAGATGCGATATGCTTAATTTGTTCTTTATCCAATTTCATTTTTATATTTACTGATGGATATTATAGCATTACGTTTTGAAGCACCACAACGGTTGCTAATAATTTGCATAAAGACTTATAATACCAGCTATGAAGACATATAACGCAGATAATATACGTAACATTGTATTTCTATCTCATTACGGTGCCGGCAAGACTTCAATTGCAGAAACGATGCTATTTAATTCTAGTGCTATAAAGCGATTAGGTAATGTTGGAGAAGGTACAACTGTCTCAGATTACGACCCAAGCGAAATTGAGCATAACATGAGTGTTGGGTTGTCGCTTCTTCCTCTAGAGTGGAAGGAAACCAAAATTAATATACTGGATGCTCCTGGTTATGCTGATTTTGTCGGTGAAGTTAAATCCGCCATGCGAGTTAGTACAGGAGTAATAGTAGTAATAGATGCTGTTGCTGGAATAGAAGTTGGTACTGAAAAAGTTTGCGATTATACAGAACATGATAAATTACCTCAATTAATTGTTATTAATAAACTTGACAGGGATAATGCTGATTTCCAAGGAAACGTTGAGGCTATTCAAGCTAAGTTAGGTACAAAATGCTTGCCCGTACAACTTCCTATAGGTGCAGGCAGTGAATTCAAGGGTGTAATTGATCTTGTCTCTATGAAAGGTTTTGAAGGAACCAAGTCTGTAGAAATCGAAATTCCTTCTTCTCTTTTAGAGCAAGCAAAATCTTGTAGAGAAAAATTAGTAGAAGCCGCTGTGGAGGTGGACGATGATCTAGTTACAAGGTATCTTGAAGGTGAAAATATCAGTAACGAGGAAATTATGCTAGCCATAAAGAAGGCAAGCACCTCATGTAAACTAGTACCCATTTATGCAAGTTCTGCATTACAAAATATTGGTGTGGACCTGTTATTTAATGGTATCTGTGATTACCTGCCTTCATCGCATGAAATTGATACCCTTAAGGTTGTTAGTTCCGACTCTGCGAATAAGGAGGGAACTAAGCAAGATGAATCATTAGTTGGATTCGTTTTTAAAACTACTGCAGATCAGTTCACTGGCAAGATTAGCTATCTTAGAATCTACTCAGGTTCTATTCATAGTAATACACAAGCATGGAATGCAAACAGAAAAGTAATGGAACGAATAGGCCAGCTATTTACACTTTTTGGTAAAAATCAAAGCTCAGTGGAGCAAATAAATGCAGGAGATATTGGTGCAATATCCAAGTTAAATTCAACAGTTACTGGAGATACACTTTGCGCGCAGGAAAACCCCCTAATTCTCGAGGGAATCAGTTTTCCTGACGCAAATTTCAACATGGCAATTGACTCTAAAACAAAAAGCGATTTGGATAAAATGGGTACAGTATTACCCAGGATTTGCGAGGAAGACCCTTCACTTAAGGTTAAACGTAGTATTGATACTAACGAGACTATTATTTCTGGAATTGGTGATCATCATTTAGAGATGGTTCGTGAGAGGATGCAACGCAAGTTTGGAGTTGGGGTTATTCTAACAACACCAAAGATTCCCTATAAAGAAACAATATCTATATCGACGAATGCCGAATATAAACATAAAAAGCAATCTGGTGGACACGGTCAATATGGACATGTACTACTGAAACTTGATCCTTTGTCTCGAGGTAGCGGTTTTGAATTTGTCAATAAAATAGTAGGTGGTTCAATACCTAAAAATTATATTCCTGTGGTAGAAAAAGGTGTTAATGAAGCTAAGGTTGCGGGAGTACTTGCTGGTTATCCGGTTGATGATATTAAGGTAATTCTCTATGATGGCAGTTTCCATCCGGTTGATTCATCTGATATTGCTTTTAAAATTTCTGGTGCACAGGCTTTTAAAAAGGGGCTCAATAGTGGACAATCCATTTTACTTGAACCAATAATGAATATTAGTATAATTGTACCTACTACTAATACTGGCGATATTATGGGTGATCTTAATACCAAGCGTGGGCGAGTCCTAGGTATGGAGCCTAATGGTGATGATAGCGTAATACAAGCTCAAGCACCATATTCAGAGTTAGTTAAGTACGCAATAGACCTGAAGTCGATGACCCAGGGACGTGGCAGTTTTAGCATGGAATTCAGTCATTATGATGAAGTACCATCACATATCAGTAGAAAGATTATTGAGGAAAAAGCAGTAGAAAAAAGCTAACTTCTTTATTAAATTTCAAAAACTGCTGAGTCCTACTATTACTTATTTAGGTTATGGAGTTTATTAACAGCATCCGCAAGTCGTTTAAAGCTAGTTTCTTTACCAAGTATAGCCATTGTATCAAATAGAGGTGGGGCTGCAGTTTTTCCAGTAGTAGCAGTCCTCAACAGCCCAAAATACTTTCGATTATTTAGTTCTAGTTTAATAGTCAATGGACGCAGAATATCTTCTAAGACAGTTGCATCCCACAATTTTGGTATTATTTCTAATTCTTCAATAGTAATCGTAATAGCATTTATAGCTGATTTAATATCTAGTCCATCATTAAGCAATAGATTTGTATCATATTTCAGTTCTTCAAGGAAGAAAAAGTCAGATAATTGAACAACCTCAGTTAACGTTTTAGTCCTTTCTTGAATTAACGGTATTATTTGACTGACGTAATCTATATTTAGTGGTCTCTTTATTGTATGCGGAAGGTCTTTTTCCAGTATAGGTATTACTAATGTTCTAAACTCTTCTAGGCTCAATTTTCGTATATAAAGTCCATTCATCCATTCCAGTTTATTATTATTAAAAATAGCTGGTGTTTTACTGACACGCCTTAGTGAAAAATGCGATATCAGTTCCGATAAACTAAGTATTTCTGTTTTGTCATCCAGCGACCACCCTAACAACGCCAGGAAATTAATCATCGCTTGAGGAAGATATCCTTTATCTTTATAATCAATGATAGTAGTAGCACCATGGCGTTTTGACAGTTTTGTTTTATCAGGACCAAGCAACATCGGTAGGTGTGCAAATTGTGGAGGTTCCCAGCTAAAAGCATTATAAAGCAACATGTGCTTAGGTGTACTGGAAAGCCATTCATCAGCTCTTAATACATGTGAAATATTCATCAAATGATCGTCTACTACATTGGCCAAATGGTAAGTGGGATAACCATCTGATTTAAGTAGAATCAAATCATCCAGGTTTTCATTCTTAAACGATATTTTCCCGCGTAATATATCATAAAAAGATGTCTCACCATCAATTGGGACTT
>CAYPSP010000157.1:0-3580 GCA_964413335.1 uncultured Dehalococcoidales bacterium | reverse complement strand
GTTGCCGTAGCCAGGACGTTGAGAAATCTTTTGGGCCTGGATGCCAGATTGAAATGGCCCAACGATGTTTTAATTGAAGGGAGAAAAGTGTGTGGCATATTGGCAGAGATGGGAGCTGAAATGGATGCAGTAAAGTTCATAAATATAGGAGTGGGTATTAATGCCAATCTCTCCATTGCTAGATATGGAGAGAAAGCAGCTTCATTGAAGGATTTTAAAGGCACCCAGGTTTCCCGAAAGGATATTTTAGACTCGCTATTGAAGGAATTGTTTCGGCAGCAGTCGTTGTTAACAACGGGAGATCTGCTCGAAGAGTGGAAAAGCCTTTCAGATACGTTGAATCGAGAGGTAAGGATTGAAACTATAGGGGGAGAGATAGCAGGGAGAGCGGTGGACATTGATAGTAATGGAGCCCTGGTTATTAAGGGGAAGGATGGCTCTTTGAAAACCGCTTTTGCTGGTGATTGTTTTCATCTTTAAGAGAAACCAGGTACAGTGCAGCAATTAATTATAGTTAGCATTTATTTCATTGTATTGCTGGGAGTGGGCTGGTGGAGCAGGATGAGGGTGAAAAGCAGGGATGGATTTTTTGTTGCCGGTCGTAGAGGAACTACTTTGCTGGTTACAGGTTCCATGCTGGCGACCGCTGCAGGCGGGACTGCAACGGTGGGAGTGGCAGGGTTGGGTTTTGAGCAGGGATTGACAGGAGTCTGGTGGCTTTTGGTGGGGTGTGTTGGCCTCTCAATACTGGGGTTCTTCTTTTCTGCAAGGGTTAGAAGGGTTGCCCTTTATTCTTTACCTGAGCTGGTGGGCAAGCAATATGGGGAGCGGGTGGCTATGGCAGCTGCAGTGCTCATTGTTATTGCTTGGACAGGGGTGGTGGCAGGGCAAATAGTAGCTGCAGGGAAGGTACTGGCTATTTTGGGGATGGGAACGGCTTCATCCTGGATGATCATCTTCACAGTTATCCTGATAACTTATGCTGTATTAGGAGGGCAACTGTCTATACTGCTGACAGATGTATTTCAGGCAGTCTTGCTTTATATTGGAATATCCCTGGCGGCGGTGCTGGTATTAACGCAAGCAGGGGGAATTAGTGAGTTGCGGGTTTCTCTTCCTGTGGAGTCTTTTTCCTTTCCTTTGAGTTCACAGTTTGGCTGGAAGGATTTGCTTACGCTCCTGGTATTGGTGGGGACGACTTATGTGGTAGGGCCTGATATGTATACACGCCTCTTCTGCAGCCGAAATGAGAAGACCGCTCGAAATTCGGCTCTACTGTCGGCCTCTCTATTATTACCGCTGGCATTTGGCATAGTTTTAATCGGCATGGGAGCCAGGGTGCTGTATCCATGGATTTCTGCAGAGCAAGCCTTTCCACAAGTGATACAGGAGATGACTTCTCCTGTATTAAGTGGTTTGATTATCGCAGCTTTGCTAGCTGCTCTCATGTCGTCGGCTGATACTTGCCTTCTCAGCCAGAGTATTATATTGACTGAGGATATTTTTAAACGAATTCGTCCAGAGATTGACGAGAGGAAAACTGTATTGCTCGCTCGAATTAACCTTGTTGTGCTTGGATTTCTGGCGCTTGGCTTGGCACTGACCTTAAAAGGGGTTATTACTTCTCTATTATTCGCCTATACTGTCTTTAGCAGTGGCCTGGCAGTCCCAGTGATTGCTGGCTTCTTTCGGGAGAAGCTGAAGCTGACTTCTACAGCAGCTTTGGCAGCCTTGATAGTGGGAGGGATGGTAGGATTGCTTGGAAAGATTCCAGGAATAGAGGTTCCTTTTAAGGAGGACATGGGGCTTATCGGAGTAGTGATAAGTGCTATAGTTCTTTTCTTACTGAGTTTCGTTACCAGGGGAGAGAAACTGGCAGAAAGAAGGGAATAGGGTACATTACAGCACTATGACTCATGTATAATAACAAATTATCATTATGGTTTCTACTGGAATTATTTGTAGCAGAAAAAAGAAACAGAGATCCGGGTTTGTGTTGTGGTGTTATCAGCGAGATTCAGAAGGGTTGTTTGTATGAACGTTGGAAATAATACGGAAAAGCAGGTGCCCCCTTTGCTAGTTGTTCTTTCTGGACCATCGGGAGTGGGCAAAGATACAGTCCTCATCAGGATGAGACAATTGCGGTGTCAGTTTCATTATGTTGTGACCGCTACAACGCGAAAACGTCGAGGCAAAGAAAAGGAAGAGAAAGATTATCATTTTTTATCTCGAGGAACATTTCAGCGGATGATAGATGAGGGAGAATTCTTGGAATGGGCGGAAGTCTACGGTAATTTCTATGGAGTTCCGAAAGAAGAAATGAGACAGGCATTGGCTAAGGGAATGGATGTAATGGTAAAAGTGGATGTTCAAGGTGCTGCTACCATTAAGAAGCAGTTACCCCAGTCAGTATGCATCTTTCTTAAGCCTCCTTCTATGGAAGACCTGGAGGGGAGATTGAAAGGGCGTCGTAGCGAGGCTCCTGCTGACTTAACCTTGAGGTTGGGCAAAGCAGAGAAAGAGATGCAGGATTTATCCTCTTTTGATTATGTGATAACAAGTTATCAGGGAAAGATAGATGAGGTTATATCTCGTATTGAAGCCATAATTGCTAAAGAGAAGCAACGGGGCAGGCCAGGGATAATCAACATCTAATCTAAAGACATAGCTATTCGTTGTATATAACTATGCTTTGCTTTTTAAACTTTTAAGCCTTTGGGACTGAGAGAGCAATTTCTTTCTGAGCCTGATATTTTTAGGCGTTATCTCCACTAATTCATCGTCATTAATGAAATCAATAGCCTGCTCTAGGCTGAGTTTAAGAGGGGGGGTCAACTTTACGGCAATATCAGATGTAGAGGATCGTACATTGGTCTTCTTCTTTTCTTTACATACGTTGATAGCTATATCCTGTTGTCTTGAATTAAGTCCAATCAACATCCCTTCGTAGACTTGCGTGCCTGGTTCTATAAGAGTGCTACCCCGTCCCTGCGCATTGTTCAGGCCATAGGTAACAGCTATACCTGTACCTGATGATACCAGTGCACCACTACGGGATGAAAATATATCTCCACGACAGGGCTCAAAATTTAAAAAACTGGAGTTCATAATACCTTCCCCTCTGGTAATAGTAATGAAAGAGTTGCGGAAACCAATAAGCCCTTTTGTAGGAATATGGAATTCTAAATGAACGTTACCATATCCGTCGCTACGCATATCTGAAAGCTGGGCTTGCCGCTTGCTAAGGGTTTCGGTAATAACTCCAATATAGGTATCTTTGGTCTCTATGGAAAGAACCTCAACTGGTTCCATGAGTTTGCCCTTAACTATTTTAGTGATTGCTTCTGGCTTGGATGCTTCAAATTCATAACCTTCCCGTCGCATAGTTTCAATAAGAATAGCAAGGTGCAGTTCGCCCCTCCCCTTTATCAGGAATACATCCTTGCTATTAGTATCCTCTACCCTGAGACTGAGATTGGTTTCAAGTTCTTTATATAATCGTTCTCGTAACTGACGGGAGGTATAGAAGTCTCCTTCCCTGCCTGCAAACGGTGAGTTATTTACCCCGAAGGTCATCTCT
>CAYPSP010000156.1:0-3633 GCA_964413335.1 uncultured Dehalococcoidales bacterium | reverse complement strand
TATATCGTTAACTATTTATACTTTTTTCATAAATCATATCATGAGAATAACAGAAGAGGTGGAGAGAATATATGTTTAACCCTCTATTTTCGATTACCTTCGACTTAAATTTTAACCTTGAAGACATCGAGAGGACCAGATACAGAGTTGAGCGAACCCTTATCATGCCCAAGCATGAACAGTGGCTCAGGCGAGAGGCCTTCATTCGCACAGCCTACTCCTCAACAATGGTTGAAGACGGCACTATATCAGAAGATGAAATGGAAGAAATGGCAAGACCATCACCTGCAGCCAGTATCCCCAAAGAACGTCCCGAGATAATAAATTATGGCAGGGCTCTTGAATTTGTCGATTTCCTTTCGGCTATGGACGAAATATCGGATCCAACTCCCATAGAGGCAACAATACGACAGATACACTGGCTACTTATGCACACCATCAACGATCCAAAAATCAAACCAGGACAATACAGGAGAGAACCCAATTGGATTACAGATCAGGGTGCCAGGGTATATGAGCCGCCCAGCCCCATTGATGTTCCGCTATTAATGAGAGATTTTTCTGTCTGGTTACAAAAAGAAGACAAAGATATCCCACCGATAATTAAGGCAGGGGTAGCACATGCACACCTTGTTGCTATTCATCCATTTGTTGATGGAAATGGAAGAACCGCCCGGTTGCTGGCAACCTTGCTATTACAGCAATCGGGATTTGGCTTTCGCAAGTTATTTTCGCTAGATTCCTACTATCAAAGACATAGAAATGAATATATCGATACGCTGCGAAAATCAATCGGAGAGAGATACCATGAAGGCTACGATTCTACGGCCTGGCTCCAATTTTTTACCCAGTCAGTGCTTATTCAGGTAAAAGATCTAGAAGAAACGTTGACCGATTGGAATATGATGGTTGATAAGATTCATAAATCATGGAAGCGGATTGGACTCAATGACAGACAAATTGACGGGATGATATACGCGGTTAACAGGAGATACCTAACAAGGAAGGATTATACTGAGATAACAGGAATATCTTCAGTCACCGCTTCGAGAGACCTTGCTAATCTTGTTGAAAAAGGGCTGTTAAGACCTGAGGGTACAGGCAGAAATCGCAGATATATTCCTGTTAATATCACTAATAAATAGTCCCAAATAGATTGCCATGCTTCGCTCGCAATGACGGGAAGTTAAGGATATAAAGCATCAGTCCACACACTGAACCAACAAGGAAGGGGTTGCGTTGAGCCCCTGGCAATACTATAAAATAGCACCAACAAAATGTTTACTATCGTTATCAGCTTAATAGCAGCCTATCTGCTGGGGTCTATACCATCAGCGTACATCGCAGGACGTCTGAAAAAGGGGATAGACATTCGCAACGTTGGCAGCAAGAACATGGGAACATTAAATGTCTACCATGAAATCGGTCTGGCGGCAGCGATTCCAGTACTCATAGTTGATATGTCTAAAGGCATAGCGGCAATTCTACTGTCCCGCTGGCTGGGACTGCCAGTGATATGGCAACTTGTTGCCGGGTTTACCAGCGTAGCGGGTCATTGCTTCCCCATTTTCGTTCATTTTCGAGGTGGCAAAGGTGGAGCTCCTGCACTGGCCATCTTGCTGTTCCTTATGCCCGTAGCAATTCCTTTCTTCGTAGTAATTGCTGTTATAGTTCTAATCATTACCCGAAACTATGCTTTCTGTTACAGTTTTGCCCTTATCGTTTTCCCTTTTACCGCCTGGCTGACTTATAGCTCAAAGACTCTGGTCTTTTTCTCCATCACCCTGCTGCTGTTCCTGTTCATAAAATATATCCCAAAACTGAGGGACATGTATTTAAAAACCGGGGGCAGTTGGCTGAAGGTCATCAAGCATAGCCACTTTAATGAAAGAATCTAACAGGGATTCTATTATAATACCTCTGTTCTGCTGACCCGATGGCACTACACTCGCTTTCAGGCTAGCTTTTATCTCCCAGTATGGCTACCAGCAACAGGCCAGGCCCGGTATGTGTGCCTATCACGGGGGTCATTTTCGACCGAAGAATATGCTCCATGGGAAACTTAGCATCAAGTTTTTCAATCATTATCTCCGCCTCTTCGTGGCAGGCTGTATCCTCCACAGCCATATACTCAATGCTGGAATAGTTCATGGCAAAACTCAGCAATTTTTCCTTCGCTTTGGCTCGTGAGAATGTCTTACCTGCCGGTTCAACCACACCGTTCCTGAGAGTAATCAGTGGATTCACCCTGGTTACCGACCCCAGAAAAGTCTGTGCCTTACCAATACGGCCACCTCTGCGTAGATATTCCAGGGTATCAAAAGTGCATAGAAAATCCACGCGTGGAATAGTTTCCCGTATTAACGCTATCAGCTCGTCAAAGGTAGCACCGGCCAGGGCTGCCTTGGCTGCTTTCATGACTATAAATCCCTCCGCCATAGTCGCCCATTCCGAGTCAATCACCGCTACCCTGCATTTCTTCTCCATCAGTTCGATACCCTGTCTGGCTACTTCCCAGGTACCGCTGAGCTTTGAACTCAGGGTGATAACAAGGATTTCATCTGTGTCTTCAGCCAGCCTGTCATATGCCTCAGCAACAGCGGCAAGAGATGGTACCGAGGTGCCCGGAAGAATCTTGCCCTGCTTCAGCCTATCGTAGAACTGCTCGGTGGTCAGGTCAATACCATCGCGGTAAACCGTTTCTCCAAAGCGAACAAGTAAAGGAATAACAGTAATCCCCAGCTCTTTAACGACATTGGCTGGTAAATCAGCGACACTGTCAGTTACAATTTTCACTGTCATGACTTTTCAGTATACCATCCACAGCCATATTTCAAATAAACCCGGCCATATCCTATCAGCGGTATAAGCTTATGTTACAATTACATGAAACTCATAAATAAGAATAATACTTGTAGGAGGGAGTTATTATGAAGACACTGGTTATGTTTTATACAAGGACAGGAACCTCCTGGAAGGTAGCACAGGAAATAGCGAATTCACTCAATGCTGACCTCGAAGAACTCGTCGACCTGGATAACCGGAAAGGTTTTCTTGGCTATATTAAATCAGGAATAGATGCCCTAAAGAAGAAGAGGGCCAGGCTGCAACAGACCCGAAAAGACCCCTCTGCATACGACCTGGTAATACTCGGCACTCCTATATGGGGAAGTAATCTGTCCACCCCAATGAGAACCTATATCGATGATAACAAGAAGCTGCTGAAATTAACCGCTATGTTCTGTACGGCAGGCGGGAATAGCAAGCGTTATGCCGACAACTGTCTCAAGGAAGTGGAACAACTTACAGGGCAGGAACCTGTTGCTTTCCTGGGACTGGATAAGAACGATATGAAACAGGGATTTGAGAAGAAAGTAGCAAGTTTTATCTCATTCTTACAGATTCCTCATAAGGAAAATTAGCCGGCTGCTTGCAGCAGAACGCTGATTGCTCAGAATAGAACAGCTTATTATTTGATATCATTATCGTACACATGTATAATAGTTAACATTCTTAACTATTATCATTCTAAAGTATTTTATAATGAATAATTCGAAGGGCAGAACGCATGAACTGGACAATATTATCAAAGACCTCTATTACATCATGCCACTTTTTCATCGAGCAATAAAG
>CAYPSP010000155.1:0-3663 GCA_964413335.1 uncultured Dehalococcoidales bacterium | reverse complement strand
CACTATTTGCGACAGCCTCCCGCAACGTCGACTCGGAATCAATCATAACAAAGTCAGTGTTCTCCAGTTCTTCCTCGGCAAATGCAGAGGGCAACACAGGCGCATAAAGCGCAACGTCAGTAATCGGTGTCGTGCCTGGCATCACAAAATAGACAACCATGAACATAACGACACTAAGTATCCCTATTAGAGCCAGAAACCTGTTCCTGAAATACAGGGTCATATCATTTGAAACGATGGCAGCGATAATTCGCCAGTTCATCCCAGCAACCCCCGTCCGGTAACCCTGATGAAGATATCCTCCAGTGTAGCCTCCTCGCTGTGCACGGTAACCACCTTTTCTGAGGCAAAGAGTTCCTGGACGGCTTTTGCCGTCTCAGGCGTGTCCATAACCACTTCGCGCTCTTCCAGTTTCCCGTCGGCAGCAGAGACCTTTGCCTTAAGCGCCCGCCTGCCATACTGCTGTTTAAGCTTATGGGGCGTGTCCAGGGCAACAATCTTGCCCTTATTCATAAAGGCCACCCTGTCAGAAAGCTTGTCAGCCTCCTCCATGTCATGGGTGGTCAGCAGGACGGTGGCTCCACGCTGGCGCTCTTCCCTGATTATCCCCAGTATAGACTCAGAAGAGGCAGGATCGAGCCCGGCGGTGGGTTCATCGAGGAACAGGACTTTAGGGTGATTTATTATAGAGCGGGCAACCATGAGCCGCTGTTTCATGCCCTTGGAATAGGTCTCTACCCTGTCTTTCTCACGCCCGTCGAGGCCCACCCTCTTCAGCAGGGCATAAGCGTCGAATCCGTCAATGCCGAACAGTCGAGCGAAAAAGTTCAGGTTCTCCAATGCGCTCATCTGCTCGTAGAGGTTAGTTTCTTCAAAGCAAATGCCCATCTCTCCCTGCACCTTCTCCGTGTTCTTTGCCATGTCCAGCCCCAGCAGCACTGCTTTCCCTGCCTTCGGTTTAATCAGGCCCGTCAGCATCTTTACGGTGGTGGTTTTACCGGCTCCGTTCGGACCCAGAAAACCAAGGATTTCCCCCTCTGCCATGTTGAAACTGATGTGGTCCACGGCTACTAGATCGCCATACCAGTAGGCGAGATTTTCGGCAACAATCGCATCAGTCATTTTATTCTTCTCCTTTTCCCCGTTTCTTTTTATGGATACTGGTTACCAGGCCCGTCAGACATGCCTTAGACTAAAACAGGCATCAGCTCACCTGATAACCTGGAGTTGCGCCTGGAAGTTTCCATCACCCTAACCATAATGTTTGACTTACTATCAGCTATATTATATCTAGATTATCTAATTTAGCAATAGTAAACGCCATATTTTTCCACCTTCATGGTTAGAAACTGTCATTCTTGCCTTCCCATCATTGCTAGGATTGCGGTGACAAAGCAATCTGGGCGGTTTGTGGGATATGCAAGGGGATTGAGTATAAATTACTCTTCAAATCCCAGGGCAAATCGAAGAGCATCCTCTACGGCCTTTAGTTTTTCAGCACTAAGAGAAACCAGCCTTTCCCGCAGACTTCTTTTGGCAATAGTAGTAATTGTATCCAGATTGACCACACATGCCTTGGGAAGACCATCCTCTGGCAACAGAGTAACCTCTGAGGGAATATGACGCCTGCGAGTGGTCAGCGGCGCTATAGTTACCAGTTCACGAACCTCATACGCCTCATTGCGTGACAGTAACAGCACCGGCCGTCTTCCGACAGGTAGCGTTAGCTCCGTCCACCATATCTCGCCTCGTTTCATTCCCATGGCTCCTCAGCCAGCACAGCAGCGCCCATTCGATGAACTGCTTCAATTTCCTCTGCCGACTCTGGAACTTTTTGATAACCGGCTATATATTCTTTCACAGCTGAAGAATCTTGCTCCTGTTTAATAAGCCTTTCAACAGCCCGTCGAAAGTACTGGCTACGGCTCTCCCGTCTTGTCTTCCGCTCCGTTTCTACCGCCTGCAAGACCTCCTTGGGCAGACTTATAGCAACCTTAGAACACCTGGCCATTATATTATCTCCTTGTTAAAATTCATACCATAGTATGAATTTTCTATTTCAATCTGTCAACTTTCCAATAATCTACTGTCCTCCTATTTGTCATTCCTGTTCATCCTTTCTGGATTTCCTCTCACCACATTGTCAACATCAGCCAGGTGATGTATTCTACTGCAATATAGTTTTATTCAGTTATGTGAGCAGGATGCTCAAATAAACCTTCAGGAGGTAAGTTGTTATGTCAACTAATACAGAAATAAAAGTAGTCCCGCCGGAAACGGTTGGTTTTTCATCCAGTCGCCTCGAGCGCGTCACTGAACTGATTGCCAACCTGATGAACAGTGGCGACCTGCCCGGTGCGATTACGCTGGTGCTGCGGCATGGACAGGTGGTTCATTATGAGGCACAGGGGTTCATGGACATGGAATCAAAGAAACCGATGGCAAAAGACTGCCTCTTTCGTATGTATTCGATGACAAAACCGATCACAGCCACGGCAATAATGATGCTCTATGAAGAAGATAAGCTGATGCTCGATGACCCGGTGGCGAAGTATATTCCCTCCTACGCTAACCAGGAAGTCATCGTACACCAGTGGCCCGAAGGCAAGGCAAGATACAGCCCCAAAGGCAGGGTTTTCACTGCCCCTGTTGAAAGGGATGTGACCATACGCGACCTGCTCACCCACAGTGCGGGGCTGGCCTCCCCCCAACTCACTCCCATTAACCTGCTTAAAGAACTCTCCGATGCTATCAAGGGCTCCCTGTTTCTGCCCCTCGACGACGGCACAGCATGCCCGCAGCATTCAACAAGGGAAGGCGTGGAGAAGCTTGGCAGGATTCCGCTCAGCTTCCAGCCGGGTACTGACTGGCAGTACGGCCATGAATTCGACGTGCTCGGCGTGCTGGTAGAAATCATCTCCGGAAAATCTCTTGAAACATTTTTTCAGGAGCGGATATTCGGGCCACTCGGTATGGTAGATACTTCTTTCATCCTGCCCGAGGAAAAAATAGAAAGGCTCACCACCGCCTACACCTGGGACGATTCATGGAACCTGAAAATATATGAACGTCCACGGGACAGCATAAAGGTAAAAGGGCCCAAAGATGTCTTCTCCGGGCTGGGAGACTTTGGCGGTATCCTTTCTACGGCTGCTGACTACCTGCGCTTTAGCACCATGCTGCTGAACCGCGGTGAACTGGACTCAGTCCGCCTGCTCAGCCCAAAGACTGTAGAGCTGATGTCCTGCAACCATACCGGTAACCTGTTCGTTAATAATCGCGGCTACGGCTATGGCTATGGCTTCAGCATGGGCGTGATAAATGACCTTACCAGGACAATCTGTATCGGTTCGGCAGGGATGTATGGCTGGAGTGGCGCTGCCTGTACCAACTTTTTTATCGACCCTGCCGAGGAACTGGTTGGCCTCGTCCTCTCCCAGGTATTCGGCTATAGCTACAAGCCGGGATTTCAGCTGAGCAATCAGTTTAACAAAGCCGTATACCAGGCGATTGTAAGCGATTAATAATAGCGTGAAATAGGAATAAATAAAAGGTACCCCACTTTTTCCCTCGCCGGCGCAGGTAACAACCACAGGTTAAGCAGCCAAAGCGAAGTAATCCTTCGTCCTTCCCACGGTTCACCCCCACATACGTGGGGAATAC
>CAYPSP010000154.1:0-3694 GCA_964413335.1 uncultured Dehalococcoidales bacterium | reverse complement strand
TTACCCATAGAACGTGGGCATACGAAATAGCTAATAGCAATAAGGAAATAATAGACCGAGGCGGAAGTGACAGTGAAGTGTCTGGTGTTCGGGGTAGGCTTCTCTCACGCTTAAGACTTAACAGAAACCCTGACGCTCGATTCTTCAGAGTCGCGGTTGCCCCGCTTGTACGTAGTGGTATTGGCATGGAAGCTACCCTCAATAAAAAACACGTGAAAAAATATGGGAGAAAGCCAAAAGATACTAAAAGAGCACCACATAAATATGATATAACCTAACTCTATAACCTAACTCATCCCATATCATGCCCATTATCAATAAACGTAATTATTAATGTTAAAGTCGCAAGAATCTAAAAATAAACACCTACTAGATAAATCCGTTGAATATCTAATCAATCGAATATGCAATACGATAGATAACAAATACAACTGTAACGTTTATTGTTCTTGGTTTACAGGAGCACTATGTTTAGCAACAAGCTTGCTTACTGAAACTGAATGTATAAAAACACTGTGGGGAAAAGGAAATGACTACAAAGCCAAGGAATTATTGAAGAGTTGCCTCCTTCCTATGATTTCAATATGGTTTAGATACGATGCACCATTAAAAAAGATACCTGAAGACGTTCTGAGTGAAGGAAAAAAGAATGCAATCTACAATACTCTTACTCTAATGAATGTCTACACTGAAAGAGATGCAATAGACTTCATAAACATGGATAGACAGTATAACTATGAAAAAGATTTAGCCGAAGAGAGAGGCGAATCTGATGACGCTGGAATATCTAATTGGTTCAGCATACTTATACTAGCTAAACTAAGAGGGAGTCTTGATACTCAAATAACTATTGACTGGGAGCATCAGCACTATCCAATAAAGCAATCTACCGATTTATGTTTTATTCATAACTCATCACTGACTGATATTACTGGTTCTGGTAATCCAGGAATTACAGATGTTTTAGCACTAACCTGTGTATTAATACCCAATGCAGGATGTGTAATGGTTGATTTCTTTGATAAAGTAAATAATTAACTTGATAGGTCATATCCAGCACAATATAAGTAGTTCTCTGCAGATGGATTAGAATGAAAAGCAATATTATTCTGGTGACTCTATTATTAATAGCCCTTGTCTTAGTCTTGTCAGGCATTAGTGAAAATAGTACTTCTAATGCTGATATCCTTCCCTTTAGTAATAGTCAAAATAGCAACTAAACCGAAGAAGAAGTACCTGAGACAACCAGTAATGACCATACGTACTACGCCTGATTAATAACATAGAGGGGCATCATTCGCGCTAAATTTTAAGTGAATTTGAGTCACTTATCGCTGTGTACAGGAATTCCAGTCTGTTACGATTATTTGTTTTCCTTTCAATGATGTCCGCTATTGTGTATATTTTGAGCATAGCTAGGCGATTGTTATGGTGGCTTAGATCATTTTCATAAGCGTTTAGTGCTTTATATATTCTCTGAGCGTCAGCCCTAGGAAATTCCTTCCTCATGATACTTGCAAGTCCCTCTCTATCAGTGAAATTGGCTATACATTTTTCTATATTTTCAAAACGTTCTTTGATAACGCTTTCTGTTAACAAAGGGTAAACCACTTGATAGAAATCTTTCAAAAAGTTAATGTAATCTGCCGGAGACGATAAAATGTTTTGGTTTTGTGCAGCAGCTTTGAGTGTTTCAGCTATGAATATTTTTCTGATTGGGGAGAACGTTTTTTCCAAGGCTTGCTGGGAGAAGATGAGTAGCGGTTGATTAGTAATGCTACAATAACTCCACCCCCTGGATAAAACCACCATAAATCATGAAATATACCTAGAATAATAGTTACTACTAAAAGAATTACTATTATAAACATGATTCATACTCCTTATTAGTAGTCCTCAAACATTAGTCTTGGACTATTACTGTTTCACTTATGCCTAGCTCTTTTCTCAATTGCTTAAATTGAGGTGATTGCATATGCTGAGCTGTATCTGAAGAAATCCTCCGTTCTCCAGTATACCTCTCTTTTGTCTCACAAATTACTTTTGTGATTGTTGACATCTTCTTGGAACACTCGATCATTATGTCATTCGGGTTTACCCGAGGACTCTCCGCTATGAATATTCTCACTTCAAGTGAGACTATGAAGTTAGTGAGTGGGTCTGATTCAGGGGGAAATGCAAATGTCGATAAAAGATCCCCGGGAGAAATCTTTCGCCTGTCCCAGTTTTTTAACTGTCTTTGTTCGGGGATGGTTCTAATTATCCTTTGTGCAACAACATCACCTCCTACCACAGCTCCCCTTGCCATATTAATGATTTCTGAGACATTAATATGAGTTTTGTTTGTTGCGAATACATACCACTGTGCATCTAATACACCAGCAGTTGCTAGCAAGCTGATTTCATCGTCAAATCTATCGTTATATTTCCTGGTGAGCTCAATGTAGAACTTAGTAGTTGTCTCTGCAATACGAGCATGGTTGCTTTTGAAGGGATTAAATAGACCCATTATATCCTCCTATACTAAGTAATCGATAACAAACGCACATTGACCGGAAACATCATTCCACTATACGTGATAACTTCGGTTATTATCAATAGAAAATCGAAGATTATAGATTAATTCCAAAAACTTTAAAAAATAAAGAGACCTACCTAAATAACAAGAGAGGGCATTCCCTTTGGATTTGCTTGACCAATACTGTTCAACAGCACTCGTGTGGGAACAGATTACCTTGAATTTGTATTTGTCTGATATGAGTGTATGATATAATTAATAACTAATAAAACTGAATAAGGCTATCGAGAGCTGTGGTTAGGGAACTGGCCCGATGACCCACAGGGCAACCTTTAGAAATCTTCCTCAAGGTGCCAAAGCCAGCCCGGAAAGGGAACGATAGGTCGGAAAGCGAAAAGGAAGGCGATAAGCCTCCGCCAGGAGGTTTTTTGTTGTTCTGCACTCACCCTCCTATGCCATGGCCTTTGATAGCCAAAGCTAAAAAGGAGGTGGCTATTATGCTTTTTAGTAGCATGAAATTTACGTAATAGAGTACATATTGGATCAGACTTTGCAGACGTAGAGATTTCAACACACTAGGGGGGTAAGAGTGAGCGATAACAATATAGAATTAAATGAAATTAACGGCGATGTACCAATGATGGAACGAGTCAAAAATAATGAAGTGCAGAAGATTCGAGAACAGGAAAGGAAATATCCTTATATCCTTATAAGATGTTTTCCTACAGTATATAGGCAAATACCAGTGGATTTTGTTCCAAGTGACGACCTGCTAAAAGGAAAACGAATAGATATTGCAGTGCCTCATCCTTACATATCTGGCGAACTTTCTGATATCGCCAGAGAGCTTGTTATTGAGGTGACGTTGCTAGTTGTACAGAAGGACAAGCTGAGAGCATGTGCCATTTTTAGGGAGAACGATTGCGTTTTCTGTGAGTTAGATGGTTCAGCTAAACCTTCCAATGAGCCACCATCTGGAGGAATTAATTATGACTTTCTAAAGAAAGACGACACCATTATTGTTGGTAGTAAGTTGTTTCGTCTTGACCTGCTTCCGGGTTGTCTATCCAGGGTAAGTATTTAAAATATTTACTATTCTAAGAATGAAATGAATTGATAAGGAGGCAATAATGACAGTAGTTTTGGTGAAAAACAAGACACTAACTATTCTGCATA
>CAYPSP010000153.1:0-3699 GCA_964413335.1 uncultured Dehalococcoidales bacterium | reverse complement strand
GTTCTTTCTGGGGAATACCAGTCATAACATAAATGCTGCTACGGGACATATAATTCACCAGCTTGACGGCTGTTACAGCGGCCCCTGATGCTTCGAAGACAATATCAAGTTGACTAGATGAGCCGCAACAGAAATCCACTATTTCCTTTGGCTTCTTGCCGCGGGCATCTACATAATTAGCCCCCATTTGTTTAACAAGACGAGCCTTCGGGCTGTTTTCAGGTACAATATCGGCAACAAAAGTATATGCTCCTGCGAGTCTCAGCAAAGCTGCAGCCAGAACTCCCAGTGGCCCTGCCCCCAGTACCAACGCGGTTTTACAACCACCCCAGTCAGCGGCAAGAAAATCATGCTCTGGATGCCCGCAGGTCCAGGGAAATCGGGACTGGATGGTTCTTAGCTGGGCAATTCCCTTTTCAGCAATACTGAGAGGTTCGGTAAAGACGGCAAGTTTTGCCAAGTTGGCCGGAACCTTGACAACATATTGTTCCTGGTCAACCACGAACTCGGTAAAATAGCCGTCTCTCTTGTGAATGCCACGCTCTATAAAAAGACCGGTCATGCACATGTCGCTCTGGTTATGCAGGCATGGATGGCAGATGCCGCAACCTCGACGTACAGTCATAACAACTGTATCGCCCGGGGATACTGACATTACCTTTCTTCCCACATTTTCTACCACGCCCACCATTTCGTGCCCCATGACGATTTCATTTCGGCCCTCAGCGATATCCTGTAAGTTATGTTTTATCATGTTGTAGTCGGTGCCGTCTACCCCTGCCTCTTTGACTTTTACCAGCACCTCGTCTGGCCGGGTTAGCTTTGGTTTAGGGAGATCAAGCAAATGTGCTCCTGATTTTCCTCTCATCATCACGATAGCTTTCATTTTGAATTGCCTCCTCTTCAGTGGGAGATATGGGCAAGGCGCTTTATAATCTCACCCGATAAACCTCCCAACAGTTTTTTTACCAGAATTGCAGCGGAAGCCTGCATGTTAGCTGTAGAGTATGTCGGGTAAACATGGATATCTCTGGCAAGTTCGTCTACCTTAAAGCTATGTTTCATGGCTATAACCCATTCGTTAATCATCTCCCCTGCCTCTGCTGCCACGATGGTGACGCCTAACAGCTTACGATTTTTCCGGTAGACCAGTTTTAGGAAACCAATATCCTCGGCCTCATTTAAGGCCCGATCCACTTCTCTCATTGGCCATATGGTGGTGTATACTTCGTCCCCCAATTTCTGCCGAGCCTGTTCCTCGGTCATGCCTACATGAGCCACCTCAGGGTTGGTGAAGGTAGTCCAGGGTACCTGGTCGGTAATGCCTTTTGTCGACCCCGGTAGAAGTGCATTTCGTACAGCAATAAATCCCTGCCAGCCGGCGTAGTGGGAGAACTGGAAACCACCCAGGCAATCTCCGGCAGCATAGATATGGGGTTGACTAGTGCGTAAATTCCTGTTCACCTGAATACCCTGTTCACTATATTTTATACTAGCTTTTTTCATATCGAGACCACCTATGTTAGGACGCCGTCCCGCCGCAACCAGTAGAGCGTCACAGACTATCTCCCCGCCAGTTGTGGCCAGATGTACTTCATTCCCTGTCTGCCAGGTGCGTTCCACGCCAGCTTTAAGTCTCAGCTCAATTCCTTCGTTACGGAATACCTCGGCCAGCGTCCTGGAGGCATCACTATCGTCATGGGGCAGTAACCTATCCCTACTCTGCAGTAGCGTAACCCTGGATCCCAGGCGACGAAAACTCTGAGCTATCTCACAGCCTATAGGACCACCTCCAATAACGGCTAAGTGTTTTGGCAGAACATTAAGGTCCCAGATATTCTGGTAAGTTAAATATGTGCTTGTGTCTAATCCAGTAATGGGTGGGGGAAAAGGATGCGCTCCAGTACAAATTAACACATAATTTGCTGATATTATCTGGTCATTAATAGAAATTGTATGGGAATCTATGAAATGTGGCTCTCCTATGAAAACGTGCATTCCCTGGTTTTGCAGAATCTCTGGCGTCTCATGGCTATAAATCTCCGCAATAACACTACGTACATGCTCCATTACCGGTTTCAGGTCCACCGCGTTATCTACCGGTGTCAGGCCGAAGCGATTAGCGGTACGCATCTGGTAGGCTACTCTGGCACTTTTTATCAATGTTTTACTCGGGACACAACCTGTCCAGGTGCAGTCACCCCCGATACGATCTTTTTCTATAAAGGCAACTCGTGCGCCAAGCTGCACTGCAAATGGAGCGCCGGTCAATCCTGCGGTGCCACCACCTATGATAGCCAAATCATATGTATCTTTCATTCACCACCTCCCAGCGTATCTATTCGATATTAGAAATTGCTTGTGGTATATTTTTAAGAAAATAAGCCTGTTGTATGCTGGGGTTAGTTCTCCTCAAGGCTACTGAGCGTGTACAGAACCAGTTCTGAAAGTGCAGGGTGAATGTGAATTCCCTGGCCTAGCTCTCCCATCTCCTCACCTGATGTCATTGCGTTTACCACTTCTTGAATAAGTTCGGGAGCGTAAGGTCCAACAATATGAAAGCCCAGTATCCTGCGGCTATCCCTTTCTACTATGGCTTTAGCAAACCCTTGTTTTTCCATCATGGCCTCACCCTTGGCGATATCAAAATATTTCGTCTTGCCGATGAGGATATCATAGCTTTCCCTTGCCTTTTCTTCAGTCAGGCCTACCGATGCAATCTGAGGGTGTGAGTATACTGCGTGAGGAACGGCGCTATAGTCAACCTTGATTTTTGCGCCATAGAAGGCGTTCTGTACGACTATTTCAGCTTCCCTGTTGGCCATGTGCCTGAACATCTGCTGCCCATTGGCATCCCCAATGGCAAAAATACCCTTCTGATTTGTTTCAAGGTACTCATTAACCTTGATAAAGCCCTTCCTGTCTGTCTCTACTCCGGCATTTTCTACTTTAAGTATATCTGTATTAGATCTTCTGCCTACAGCCATCATAATTCTTTGTGCAGTAAATTCTCTACGTTTTCCTGTATTGGTATCCTTTGTAACAACCACGATGCCATGTTCGCTTTCTTTTACTTCCTCCGCCAGGGCGTTTGTATAGACTGCCATGCGCGTGCTCAACTCACTCTTCAGCAGGGCAGAAACTTCTGGTTCCTCAAAGAGAACCAACCCGCCAGCCATTTCTATAATCGTAACCTTAGTGCCCATGGCCGCAAAGAAATGTCCGAATTCGACAGCGATATAGCCACCACCAATGATTATAAGGCTATCTGGCTTTTCCTTAAGTTCAAGTACCGATTCGTTTGTCAGGTAGTCCACATCCTCCGAGCCTTTAATCGGAGGTATGAAGGGTCGCGAACCCGATGCAATGAAAATCCTTTCACCTTGCAGTGTCTCTTCCTTGACCTCAATGGTGTGATTATCTACAAAATGTCCTTCACCTTCATAGAAATCTAGGTTTTTGGATTGTTTCAGGCCTTCTCTGATATGGCCCTGGCTTTCCTGCCGGCTTTGTCTCATTCGCTCCATTATGGACTGAAAATCTACGTTCTTGATCTCTGCTTCAATCCCCAGCTTACTGGCTTCCTCTATTTCTGCTATTCGGTCGGCAGTGTAAATCAGCATTTTGGATGGTATACAGCCCCAGTTAAGACAAGTACCGCCTAATAAGGGACCTTTGTCTATGAGTGCCACCTTTAGC
>CAYPSP010000152.1:0-3716 GCA_964413335.1 uncultured Dehalococcoidales bacterium | reverse complement strand
TGGAAAAGAGGAATAAAAGTTTCCCTCTGGACTCTATCATTAAAATAGATAAAGATTATCGTAATTTTCTGCAACAGGTTGAATTACTTCGAGCTAAACACAACCAGACAAGCAAGGAACTGGGAAAAACACAAAAGAGACCCCCAGAACTCATTTCTCAGATGCGCGATTTGGGAGAGCAAATAGCTACTTTACAACAACAAGCAACTAAGGTAAAAAACACACTAGATCCTCTTCTCCTTGAGTTGCCAAATATTCCCGATCCCAGCGTTCCTCTAGGAAAAGATGCAAATGATAATATTCTTACTCGTACTTGGGGTACACCCAGGCACTTCTCCTTTAAACCTTTAGCTCATTGGGACCTAGGTACAAATTTGAACATAATAGATTTCGCCAGGGGGGTGAAACTTTCTGGAACTCGATTCTATATTCTCAAAGGTTGGGGAGCACGTCTTCAGCGAGCCTTAATTTCTTTCATGCTCGACTTGCATGTAAATGAGCACAACTATTGTGAAATCTATCCTCCCTTTATGGTCAAGAAGGAATGCATGATAGGTTCAGGAAATCTACCTGTCTTTAGCGATAACTTATACCATGACATTGAAGAGGATTTTTGGTTCATCCCAACTGCAGAGGTTCCCTTGACCAATCTGCACCGTGATGAAATATTGGAAATACAAGAATTACCTCTCCGCTATGTAGCTCATACTGCTTGCTTCCGTAGAGAGAAGATGGCCGCCGGCAAAGACTCTAGAGGAATTAAAAGAGGCCACCAATTTGATAAAGTAGAACTTTACAAAGTCACTGAACCAGAGAAATCAGTCGACGAATTAGAAAGTCTACTGGATGATGCCGAGGACGTGTGTCGCAAATTAGAGCTTCCATACAGGGTTCTGCAATTATGTACTGGAGACCTCGGTTTTCATGCTCGTAAAACATATGACATTGAAGTATGGGCTCCAGGCTCAGATGAATGGCTTGAAGTCAGTTCATGTAGTAATTGTGGTGACTTCCAGGCAAGAAGAACCAATATCCGCTATCGCACCAAAGCTGGAGTGAAACCGAATTTTGTCCATACATTAAACGGTTCAGGTTTAGCTTTACCGCGTATACTCATCGCTGTAATCGAAAATTACCAACAAGCAGACGGATCGATTATTATCCCTGAGGTACTACAACCTTATATGAAATGATGCGATTCGCAATACTAGAGAACTAATAAGGCTATACAATCCACTATATTGGTTCCAGTAGGACCAGTGAGAACCAGATCATCAAGTTTTTCAAAGAAATGATATGAATCATTGTCATCAAGATATATTTGGGGATTGATACCCATCTCTTTCGCCCTCTGGAGAGTGTATCCATCTACAATAGCTCCTGAGGCCTTTGTAGGACCATCGATACCGTCTGTACTAAAAGACACCATAGCCACATTTTTCAATCCAGCCAGACCCGAAACAGCACCAAGCGCCAGTTCTTGATTACGCCCACCAATGCCTTTCCCAGTTACATATACAGTAGTCTCACCACCCAAAAGAAACAAACAAGGCGTTTGTTTTCCTTCTTTAAGAACCTCTTTTGCAACATTTGATAGATTTTGCCCAACCTCACGCGCCACACCCTGAAGTTTAGTTGTCAATACTTTTACATTGAGACCATTGGCCCTTCCTGTTTTCGTCGCTGCCTCTATAGCATCCCTATTACTCCCAATAATCTGAAAACATGCATTCTGAAAGCATTCGTCTCCTCGATTCGGTGTTTCAGGTATTAGCCATTTCATACCATCTTTCAGATGAGAAAGAATCTCTTCAGGCACTTTATCAACAAGTTCATATTTTTCAAACACTGCAAATGCCTCTGAAAACGTGGTTGAATCCCAATATGTAGGTCCACTGGCAATTGTGTCCAATCCATCTCCAACCACATCGGAAATCAATAAAGATATAGTTCGCGCAGGATAGGCTGCCTTGGCAAGCTGCCCTCCTTTCACCATTGACAGATGCTTTCTAACAGCATTAAGCTCTTGAATGCTAGCTCCACTCTTTAGTAGAAGACCGGTAAGTTCTTGTAATTGAGTAAGTGCTATCCCTTCCGCGGGGAGAGGAATAATCGCTGATCCACCACCACTCACCAAAAATATAACCATATCTTCTGCGTTAAGTTCTGTTACTAAAGACAGCATACCTCGCGTGCCTTCTACTGCTGAACTATTTGGAATCGGATGGCTCGCCTCTACAAACTTGATCTTTCCAATATAGGACTCCGGCAACATACCTTCAGGAATGTTTACTATTCCTCCTGTAAGCCAGTCACCCAGGATCTGTTCAATCGCTACAGCCATAGCTACCCCAGCTTTCCCCCCCCCAACCACTACGATTTTCCCCACATGGTTAAGATCAATATTGCAGCCAGCTATTTCCAGCCTTTCTCCTTTGAGCTTAATCCCTTTCCTAATACTATCCACAGGATCTCCTGCCTTGATAGCACTATCCATTACTTCCATTAAAATTCTTCTGGCTTTACCAAGCTCTGGTGTTCGAGCATTATTGATTATAATATCTTTATTTAGCTCAATCATCTTATCCCAAATTGAATAATATGACTTTATAAGGAAAGGCTCTCCTCCTGTAAACACTGCAAATTTCAAATATGGAATAAATTCCTCCAACTGACTAACAAAATCTTCATCATAAGAGAAAGTCTCAAAACACTTCTCTTTTGGTTCTTTTTTCATTTGAATTGATGAAGAAAGACTGGCATCACACATTATACAAGCTAAATTACATGTGTTATCCAAAGAAAAGTCCATCAGCGCAGGAAATCCATTATCATTTGGTTCTAAATAATCAAATTCTAAAGCATTGACATTTTTATAATCTTGCGAATAAAATGGTGAAGCACAGAAGTTACAGGAGTCAGGGATATCATAGTCTTTCATTTGTTTACGTAAGGTATCAAATTGTTCACCAAACCAAATATCCTTTAAAGATTTTTCTTTTAAGAATTCAAAAGCTATATGGTGACAACATATTTGCACACCACCATTTCTATGAAATCTAAGAGAAGTTGATGGTGCAATACAAAAGCTTGAATGCCTACTCTTTTCCCTGAGCATATTATAACCTTTTATATATTGTTTCTTCTGCTTATTTAACATCACATCTCTATTTCTCATACAAATTTAGCAATAAAATCTAATTAGTTTTTTTTTTTACTCTTTTTATACCTTTCAAAATAAAAAGTTGTAAATTGCATTAAAATATTCAGATGTTTTTCTCAAAACCAAAATACAAATGTAAAGCAGCAGAATACTCATTACTGTTTCAACCATCAGGTGAGATACTGTCATGTCATTACAACAGAGGATATATCCTTGGAAATTACCCTCAAAATAATATTTCAGAGATTTGGAAAGGAAACAAACGCAAAGCACTTCTTAAGTCTATCCATAATGGCAAATTTGATAAAGGATGTTACTCATGTAAAAAAGCAATAGAATCTAAATTAATACATGCAGCTGGTTTTTACAAATACGATTATATTCAAGACAATAAATCGGATTTACCTATTTCTATGGAGTTTCAACTCGATAATATATGCAATCTAGAATGCATAATGTGTTCGGGAGAATACTCTAATCAGATACGAAAAAATCGAGAAAAAGGAGAACCTTACATTAGCCCCTATAACGATGATTTTGTTAGTCAACTAGA
>CAYPSP010000151.1:0-3726 GCA_964413335.1 uncultured Dehalococcoidales bacterium | reverse complement strand
CTTTCAAAGCCAGTAGCCATTTTCTATATCTCCTAATATAATACCCTTCTTCTACCTATAGCCAACCATAATTATAGATTATACCTAGTTTGTAGTCAATAAATGTAGCCTGCCTTGAGCTATTCTAAAGTGCAGAATATAATATATGCAATATTAAGATGTTTTATGAGAATAACAGGTGGTGAGTCAAGAGGCATTCAGTTAAAAGTACCTATAGGCCGGTTTGTCCGACCTACCACTGATCGTGTAAGAGAGGCAGTATTTGCAATGTTGGGAGGTATAAGTGATTGTGGGGGGCGAATTCTTGATTTATATGCTGGTAGTGGGGCTCTTGGAATAGAGGCTTTAAGTCGTGGGGCGAAATGGGTTGATTTTGTGGACCAGAATAGAAAGAGCTGTAATGTTATTGAGTATAACTTAAAAAAAATCAGGTTACAAGATAGGGCACATATCTATTGTCGCAGTGTAAATCATGCTATGATATTTCTCAATAATAATTATGATGTTGTTTTTCTGGATCCACCATATTCATATTCATCTACTGATGATTTGTTATTAACTTTGTCTAGTAACAAGATATTAAAGCAAATGTCTACAGTGGTAGTCAGTCACGCAAATCGGTTCTTGCTGAAATCGGACTATCCAGATTTGCATTTGGTTAAACAACGTCGCTACGGTGACAGTTATGTTTCTATTTATCAAAGGGAGATTTAAGTTATGACAACGGCAGTTTATCCGGGGACTTTTGACCCAATTACGGAAGGGCATCTTGATATCGTCAAGCGAGCCTCAAAAGTTTTTGAGGAGTTAATTATTGGTATTCACGACAAGCCAGAGAAACGATTACTTTTTTCTATTGAAGAGAGGGTAACAATGGTTCAAGAAACTGTTAAAGATTTACAGAATGTACGTGTTGAACATTTTAGTGGACTTACAATTGACTTTATCCATAGAGAAAAGGGAGTGGTTATGGTTCGAGGGTTGAGGGCAATTTCAGATTTTGAGAGGGAGCTGGCAATGGCTCTGATGAATAAAGAACTGGCGCCTGATATTGAGATGGTTTGCTTGATGACAAGCTCCAGATATCAATTTCTTAGCTCTAGTGCTATCAAGGAGATAGCTAGTTTGAGAGGTTCTGTGAAGGGAATGGTTCCTGATAATGTTGTCTTGGCTTTGGACAAGAAATTTTCAAAGTGAGCCTATAGTTTTAAAAAAAGTGATGAGCTGTTAAAATAACAATAAAATAGTGGAGGAAAGTTAGGAATGGCATATAAGATTACTGATGAATGTATTAGTTGTGGTGCCTGTGAGGCGGAGTGCAAAAATGAAGCGATTAGCGAAGGGGAAGATAGCTATGTTATCGATGCTAGCAAATGCACCGAATGCGTAGGTTGGTTTGACACCCCTCAATGTGCTGAGGTTTGCCCAGTAGATGCTCCAGTTAGTGATCCTGACCATCAGGAAAGTCGCGAACAACTTCTAGAAAAATGGGGAAAGCTAAATCCAGGCAAAACACCAGCATAGCCTTTAATAATATCAGGTAACTGCTTATTAGCTGAGTTAGTCTAGGGATATGACCTGTTTTAAGATGGCAACCCTTAGAGTTTTCTGGCTTTATTATAAGCAGCAGCAACTGCCTCAATTAAAAGAGAACGGAACCCCCCTTTTTCTAAGAAGAATAGGGCATCGGTTGTAGTTCCTCCTGGTGAAGTAACCATGTTTCTTAGTTCAGCAGGATGTTTACTTGTCTCTTGAATGGTGTGTGTTGAGCCGATTATCGTTTCCATGACCAGTTTTTGTGAGGTATCACGGGGTAGGCCGATGTGAACTCCTGCATCGGTAAGTGCTTCGATGAACAAAAACACATAAGCTGGGCCGCTACCACTTAAAGCAGTAGCCATATCAATATATTTCTCGTCATCAACGTAGATTTCCTCACCTAATGCTTTGAAAATTGTCTGGGCCATGTTTTTTTGGTTACGGTTAACCTTGACAGTCGCTGTCCATACGATTATTCCTTCACCTATTTGTGCTGGCATGTTGGGCATGGCACGAATGATACATGGATGATTTAAGTTACTATGTAAAGTAGACAGGTTAGTTCCAGCCATTATGGATAAGACAAGCTGATTTGGTGACAAGTTTCCTATATCTTTCGCTACGGATTTCAGGTTTTGAGGTTTTACCGCTAGTAGAATCAAGTCAGTCTCTTCAGTGGCCTTCTTGCTATCTGCCTGGATATGTACTCCATATTTGGAGCTTAATATATCTAGTCTTGTTTGGCTGATGTCACTGACTACTATGTCTTCCTTTTTAGCCACTTTTTTAGTGAGCAGACAATTAATTATTGCCTCTCCCATTGTTCCCCCGCCTATTAAGCAAATCTTCATTTATTCCTCACTTCACTACGATATTTAGTACCCGCTTTGGCACATAGATGGACTTACTAATTTCTTTGCCTTCAGTGTATAACTTAACTCGTTCTCTTACGAGAATCAGTTCCTTGACTTCATTCTCAGTTGCGGAAGCCGGTACCACAATTTTGTCCCTTAGTTTCCCATTTATTTGGATGGCCAGTGTAACTTCTTCTTCACTGGCTAGTTGTTCATTCCAGCTTGGCCATGTTTGGTTATGAATGCTATAAGTATGTCCTGTTCTAGCCCATAGCTCTTCAGTAAAATGAGGTGCAGTTGGTGCCAGTAAAAGCAGTAATGCTGTAATAGCTTCTTTCCAAAGCTGAACTGAGACGTTTCTATTATCCTGTACTTTTGACAGAAAGTTACTAAATTCCATGAGAGCAGCTAACATGGTATTAAAACGGAGGTTTTTAATATCGGTGCTTGTTTTTTTTATTGTCTTGTGAATAAAATGAGTAAGCTCTTTTTCAGAAGTTTCATCAACTGCCTTTGCAAAATAGTTATTCTCAATCAGTTTCCATATTCTATTAAGCCAACGGCTTATGCCTACAAATCCGCTGTCGCTCCACTCCCCGCCGGATTCCCATGGGCCAATAAACATTAGATATGCCCGTACGGCATCGGCCCCGAATTTAGACACATATTTATCAGGAGCTATCACGTTGCCTTTAGATTTGCTCATTTTACCACCATGGTAGATGATAGTACCCTGGTTATAAAGGTGGGTGAAGGGCTCATCGAAATCAATCAGTTTCATATCCCTTAACGCTTTAACGAAGAAGCGCGAATAGAGAAGGTGCAGGACAGCATGCTCGGCTCCTCCTGTATAGAGGTCCACTGGCATCCAATAACCTAGTTTTTTTACATCAAAAGCTGCATCATTTGACTTAGGACTGGTATAACGTAAGAAATACCAACTAGAGCACATGAAAGTATCCATAGTATCTGTTTCGCGTTTAGCTGCTGCTCCACATTTGGGGCAAGTAGTATTGACAAAGGATTGGGAATATTTAAGAGGAGACTCTCCCGTAGGTTTGAATTCAGCATTAGGAGGAAGTAAAACTGGTAAGTCTTTCTCGGATACAGGGACTAAGCCACATTTATCACAATAGACCATTGGGATAGGGGCTCCCCAATAGCGTTGTCTGGAAATAAGCCAATCCCGCAGACGGTAAATAGTTTGTCGTTTGCCCCAACCTTTACTTTCCATAAAACTGCAAATTGCATTATATCCGTCTTCGCTGGACATCCCGTTAAACTCGTTGGAGTTAACCATTGTACCTTGTCCTGTATATACTTCTGTTAATTG
>CAYPSP010000150.1:0-3734 GCA_964413335.1 uncultured Dehalococcoidales bacterium | reverse complement strand
CATTGAAACCATTGGCGATACCAAAACCGATAGCTACAACAATAACCCCAATTAAAAAAGGTAAAGAATCAGTCATTTTTCAGGAATATATCTCCTTCTATTTGTAATTCAGATTTTCTCTTACTACTAATATTCTCCTGTACAATGCCATATTTCACTTCACTCTATCATCATACAAAATGCCGCAATCACATAATCTGCATAATAATAATACCTAAAATCCAGCCGATGGCAATACAGACAGGAAGGGTAAATATCCACGCTAACATTATTTTCTGGGCAATGCCCCATTTCACTGCGGACAAGCGCCTGGAGGCCCCCACACCTATCACAGCACTGCTGGAGCAATGAGTTGTACTCACAGGGATACCAAGAGCAGAAGCGCATTCAACTACCGTGGCAGCTGCTGTCTCCGCAACAAATCCATGGACCGGTCGCAGCGTCGTCATCTGGAGGCCTACCGTTTTTATTACCTTGCCCCCACCAACAGCCATACCGAAGCTGATTGAAGCTGCCGAAAGGAGAACTGCCCACCATGGAATGACAAATTCGGCACCAATGCTACAGGCCATCAAACCCATACAAATCAAACCAAGAGGAATTTGCCCATTATTCTTACCATGGCTGTAAGCAAGAAAGGCAGCCGAGACTATCTGTAGCCTGCTGAAAACGGTCCGACCTTTTTCTGGCGTAATATTTCGAAAAAGTCGTAAAACAACACCCATTCCAAAAAACGCACCAAGGAAACCGAATACCGGCGAAATAACAATAGCCGCCAGTACCTTGCCAAAGATGCTCCATACGATAATCCCGGTCCCCTCCATAGCAATACCTGCTCCTATCAATCCGCCAACCAGTCCATGTGTGGTGCTGATTGGCATACCATAATACGAGGCAACAACCGCCCAGACGATGATGGGCACAGTACCCGCAAGTACCATCTGGATGCTAAGCAACTCAGGAGCAATAATCCCTTTGCCGATAGTAACAGCCACCGCTGTGCCTGTTGTCGCCCCAAAGAAACTGAATAAGGCGGCCATCACCACAGCCGCCCTGGGGGATAGAGTTCGGGTACCAATAACGGTAGCAATCGCATTGGCAGCGTCATTAAAGCCATTGGCCATCCCAAACCCTGTAGCCAATACGATAACGCCGATTAGCAGAAATGGAATATCAGGCATTCTTTAATACGACACCCTCAAGTACATTGGCAACATCCTCTCCTCTATCAGTAGCAGTCTCCAGGTGCTGATAAATCTCACGCCACTTGATTATTCTGCAGGGGTCACTGCAATGATTAAATAACTCCGCAAGAGCGGCATGATGCACGTCATCAGCCTCATTTTCCATACTGTTTATCACCACACACTCCTCCATAATCTGGCTAAACTGGTCGTGATGGCGCAAACGGGGCACTACGATGTTAATATCCCGTGCCATTCTCAGGATAATGGCACACAGCTGCCTGGCCCTCTCAGTAGGTTCCTCAATATGATACAGATATATCGATCTACCAGCAGCTTCTATAAAATCCAGTACGTCATCCAGGGTATGAGCAAGTAAACTAATGTCCTCCCTGTCGATAGGAGTTACAAAGCTACCATGTAGCCGTTTTAGTATCTGATGGGTAATAGTATCGCCAGCTTCCTCCAGTTCTTTAAGCTGTTTTGCCCTCAGTTCAGCATCCTGGCAATCCTCAAAGAGTTCAACCAGCTTTTCAGCGGCAAGAACTATATTTTCCGTGGCCTTCTCAAACAAATCATAAAATTTTGTATTCTTAGGTATCATCAGAAACTTTACCAAGGTTCACCTCCATCATTTCGAATTTTTTACTTATATAAATCATTTATACCTTCTCACTTCAAAACGATATAGGGTAACTGGAGCATTAAATGGTATCCCTGCCTTCATACGGCATATTTCAATCTGCTTTTCCACGGTGTCCACCCCTTCCAAATCAGGTAACAGCAGCCCCCGCCTTAAGCCACTTTCCACAATTACACCATATCTCCTCGAGTCTAGTTTACCGACTCCTTCTATTTTCTCTGGTTTGCTGAGAATATCAACATTATATTCCAGTTCAGCCAGTTCAGAGACCTTCACTGGAGGAAAACGCGGATCTCCGGTGGCAGAACTAATAGCATTTGCCTTGATTTCTTCAGCTACGTTATCCTGTACCGCTTCGAAGGTACCAATACACCCCCTCAACTGACCATGCTTGTGAATGGAAACGAAAACACCAGCTCTTTCCTTCATTTCAGTTACAAGCTCTCCCGGTTTAGTCGCGCTATCAGCGCTAATGTAACTTTCCACGGTATCCTTTGCCAGCTTAACTACAGGATGCATTTCTTTTTCCATGGCTCCTCCCTTAAAACCCATTCACCTGAGCTATCTTTTTTTGTCTCAATATTATTTTATTTAAATTCCACCCTAAAATTTAAATTCGCGCCACAAAACTTGCAATTTGAACCATCAAGCCCCAGGACTTCGGTGTCATATCCTGAACGGCGAATGATAACTTCGCCACAAGAATAACACACAGTATTCTCATATTGATGCCCAGGAACATTCCCCAAATAAACAAACTTCAGTCCCTGTTTTTTTCCAATATCATAACCCTTTTCAAGTGTGGCTATCGGGGTAGCTTGTAGATAGTCCAGCTTGTACATGGGGTAAAAGCGTGTTATATGCCAGGGAGTAAGCTCTCCCAGATTATCAAAAATCCAACGGGCAATACCACTGAGCTGTTCCTCATCATCATTCATGCCGGGGATGATATTCGTCACCACTTCAACGTGCATGTTCCATTTATCCTTGGCTCGCCTTGCCACATCAAGGATACCACGCCAGTGAGCTAATCCGGCTAACTTACTATAAAATCCATCGCTGAAACCCTTAACATCAACTCTCCATGCATCAAGGTAAGGCCCTATTATGTCCAGTGCTTCAGGAGTAAGATAACCATTGGTGACATAAACAGTATAAAGTCCTTTTTGCTTTGCCAGGCGGGCTGAATCCAATGTGTATTCAAACCATAACGAAGGCTCATTATAGGTCCAGGCAATTCCTGCACAATTTCTATTTATGGCAAGCTCAACCGTCTCCTCCGGAGCCAACTGCCGGGATTCTGCTGGCATATCAATACAGGCAATTTCCCAGTTCTGGCAGTCAAGACAATGGAAATTACAGCCCCAACCACCCAGAGAAAGAGCTTTACTTCCGGGGAAAAAGTGAAATAGTGGTTTTTTTTCGATAGGATCAACCGCCAGTGATGATATCGCCCCATAATTCATATTATAAAGGACACCATCTCGATTCAGACGCATTTGGCAGACGCCCATTCTACCAGGGTCTATAAGACAACGCCGCTGACAGATATTACAGCGCACTCTACGCCCAGGAAGCTTTTGGTAGAGCATAGCTTCCCTTTCCATTAATAATTATTATATCATTATGCCAGATAAGACAATACCAAAATCACCTCCTCCGCATATTTCCTTGCCTTTTTATCTGTCTTTTTCTCCTTGTCATTCCATCAAATCTGACCATTTACTAACAACCATGAGTTACCTTAACTTGCTTTCCTTTTTTAGTTTCCCTCTCCCTTTCCTAATTTTTAACTTTTTTATTTTTAGTCTTTGATATTCTTCACCCTTTCTGATTTCCCTCTCCTTATCATCTTTAACTTCTAATCTTTTATGTCATTCCTGCGAAAGCAGGAATCTACCCAGGTT
>CAYPSP010000149.1:0-3820 GCA_964413335.1 uncultured Dehalococcoidales bacterium | reverse complement strand
ACCATTGTTATTGTCGAGTATCCAACGATAACTTCATTGTGCATATTATCAAACCACTCCCAGCCCTTGGGCCAATTACCATCTACAGAAGGGCCTGACTTTCCATCAATAATACTATCGCCATCGCCATCAATGAAATTTATCGAATTGGTCAATTCCCTATCTCTGTAGTACTCGATCTTGGCGATGCGTCCAGTTACATTTATTGTATCAATGGTTATGTTTATTGTTTGATTATATGTTTTCTCGCTACATCCCGTAAGAATAAAGAGCGCTGCAAATGTCGTTAAGCCCAATATAATGAACCATTTTTTCATCTGACAATCCTTCTGGACATTTTCTCAGGCTCTCATTAGAATAAAATGCTCTTTGCAAGTAAGAACAATATCCAGTACCTCTGTATTCTATCACTTAAATTTAATGTCTTGAAAGGCACGATATTTTACCATTTTAATCAAAATGTCTCATTTGAAGCAGCAGGTGTTGCTTTTAGAGAGAACGTTTTTATTATATTTTATTTTTTAATTAGAGATTGATATATTTAACTTGACAAATGATGAACACAATAGTAAACTGATAGGTCGCATTATGTCCATACAAAATGTCTTCTTTTCGTATATTCCGCACAAGATACGGAATATCGCGTGAAATAATGGTATACAACTTTTGAATACCTGATAAATATTTAAATCTGTCTTAAATTTCAAGGAGAATAATTTTATGGCTGTTTCACTTGCTTCTAGGCGTGGATTCGAGAAATCATTTGTTAAGTTAGCTGAGACTGTAGAGATTCCTGATCTGATACGTGTTCAAATTGATTCTTTTCAATGGCTGAAAGAAGAAGGATTGAAAAAACTCTTCGAAGAGATTTCTCCTATACGTGATCATATTGGCTCAAGGCTGGAATTAAAATTCGGAGAATACAAGTTTGGAGAACCTCAACGTTCAGTTGCCGAGTGTTTTGAACAGGGTGTGACTTATTCTGCACCACTTTTTGTGTCTGTTCAACTAGTGATTAAGGAAAGCGGGGAAATCAAGGAAGAAGAGCTGTTTTTTGGTGACTTTCCTTTGATGACCCAAAATGGCACCTTCGTTATTTCTGGTGTGGAACGTGTGGTTGTTAGCCAGGTGACTCGATTTCCAGGCGTGTATTTTACCTTAGAGAAAGACCCTGTTAAAGGGCGTGATTTGGGAATGGCGAAATTGGTTGCCGAGCGAGGGGCATGGCTTGAATTTGAGACCTCAGGGCGTGATGTTATTTCAGTCAAGATGGGTGGGAAGAGAAAGATGCCGGCTACTACTTTGTTGCGAGCTATAGGGCATGAAAGCGATGATGAATTACGTTCTCTTTTTAAGGATGTGGACAACTCACCTGAACACGCTTTCATTCGTTCCACTATTGAGAGAGAACCGTCAATTAGAAACACGAAGGATGCGTTGATTGATATATATCGTAAATTATCATCAGGGGAACCTCCCAGTATTGATAGTGCTAAAACGTTACTGAATAATTTCTTGTTTAATCCTCGTCGTTATAGTTTTGGAGAAGTTGGGCGGTATAAATTAAATAAGAAATTGGGGGTTAAGGTAGCTGATAATTATTTTGGACTGATGCCAGATGACCTAGTACAGGTTGTACGTCACGTTATTTCAATAAATAATGGACAAGAGAGTCCTGATGATATTGACCACTTGGATAATCGTAGGGTTCATACAGTGGGGTCTCTGATACAAGACCAATTTCGTGTTGGCTTGTTACGGTTGGAAAAGGCAATAAAGGAACGAATGAGTATTTTGGGCGTTGAAGCAGCAACCCCATCTACTTTAGTGAATATTCGTCCTGTTGTGGCTGCTTTAAAAGAGTTTTTCAACAGGTCACAATTATCTCAGTTCTTGGATCAAACCAATCCTCTGTCAGAATTAACGCATAAACGGCGTGTTTCTGCGATGGGACCTGGAGGGCTATCAAGAGAACGGGCTGGATTTGAAGTCCGTGATGTGCACCACTCTCATTATGGGAGGCTTTGTCCTATAGAAACTCCTGAAGGGCCAAATATTGGACTTATAGCTTCTTTAGCAACTTATGCAAAAGTCAATAAATATGGTTTTGTACAAACTCCATATCTTAAGGTTGTTCATGAACTGCCTAAAATTGAGTCAGAGTTAGTAGGCAGGACATTGAAAGATGATGAGTTAGATGATAAGGGTGATGTTTTAGCAGTGGCAGGGTCACTAATTACAAAGGAGATTGCAAGCTGTTTGAGTAACTCTACGGAATCGACTATTAAAGTCGTCCCCTTCGTTTCTACCCAAAATGAATATTTAACGGCTGATGAGGAAGACCAGCATGCTATTGCCCAAGCTGATGTTTCCCTGAATGGGAAGAGGGAGTTTGTTAATAAAAGGGTTGAAGTGAAGATGGGTAGCAGGTATTTTAAAGAGTCTGTGGATAAAGTGGATTTTATGGATGTTTCTCCTAAACAACTATTCAGTGTTTCTGCTTGCCTTATTCCATTTTTGGAACATAATGACGCTAATCGTGCTTTGATGGGATGTAATATGGAACGACAGGGAGTCCCTTTGCTGCGACCGCATGCTCCATTAGTAGCAACAGGCATGGAGAAACAGATTGCTAAATATAGTGGCCAGGTAATATTTGCGCCTGTAGGTGGGGTAGTTAGTTCAGTAACTGGTTCACAAATCAAGATTAAGGATGATGAGGGAAAAGAACATGCGTACAACTTAACCAAGTTTGTCAGAACTAATCAGGGGACATGTGTTGATCAGGTTCCTGTGGTTAATAAAGGTGATAAGCTCGAGAAAGGCCAGGTCATAGCAAACAGTTCATCGATAGAGAATGGAGAACTTGCATTAGGTCAAAATGTTGTATGTGCATTCATGAGTTGGAGAGGATATAACTATGAAGACGCTATTATCCTTAGCAAGAGATTGGTTAAAGATGATATTTACACGTCGATTCATATTGAGAAATATGAAATAGAAGCACGTACTACGAAACTTGGGCCAGAGGAAATTACCAGAGATATACCCAGTGTTAATGAGGAGAGTCTGAGGGACCTTGATGAGCAGGGTATCATACGTATTGGTGCTGAAGTAAGGCGTGGCGATATACTTGTAGGAAAAATTACTCCAAAAGGAGAAACCGAATTATCAGCAGAAGAGAAACTGTTACGTGCCATCTTTGGCGAGAAAACACGTGAGGTAAAAGATAATTCTTTAAGGCTGCCACCAGGAGAATGGGGAAGGGTGATTGATGTAAAGACCTTTTCTAGAAAAAAGAAGCATGAGTTACCGGCAGGGGTTAATGATGTTGTAAGGGTATGGGTTGCACAGAAGCGTAAGATTTCAGTAGGCGATAAAATGTCAGGGAGGCATGGTAATAAGGGAGTGGTTTCAGTAATATTGCCCGAGGAAGATATGCCTTTTTTGCCTGATGGCACGCCGGTTGATATTGTATTAAATCCGTTGGGTGTTCCTTCCCGTATGAATATTGGACAGGTTATGGAGGGGCACATGGGATGGAGTGGTTGCGTGTTGGGTTTTAACGTTCTTACACCAGTTTTTAGTGGAGCTGATTCCATTGATATAGAGGATAATTTGTGTAGGGTCTGGATAGCTTGGAAGGCGGAAGCGGTTAATCTTTACTCAAACAATTCGACAGAGCCTGATTGGGAGAAGATAAGAACATGGATTGCAGAACGGGGATTTGATTTTGATGCAATAATGACTGAAAAAGGGAAGGGAAAAGCTAAGAGAGCTGCTCTATGTTTATGGCTTGAAGAGTTAGGTGTTGAGTCGC
>CAYPSP010000148.1:0-3827 GCA_964413335.1 uncultured Dehalococcoidales bacterium | reverse complement strand
TTTTGGAGGCCTAATTTCAGGGTCAAGTTCAATTCCTTGTATTTCAGGTTTCGGACCATGTCTGTCTTTCCTATATGTACCAATATTTTTATGCTCACTTGCCGTTTTTTTATTACATCCACCTGATCCTAATCCACCCATGTTGTGAATACCTCCTGTTTAATAAATTCCTTTTCCTGACAATAACTTATGTGATGGTGCCGACACGGTTCACGAGGTGCAAGCCCAGAGGATTTGCACCCCCCTCCCCCATTAGCACAGAATAGCCTAATAGCCTATGAAAGCTCCAAATATTTTTTAACATCTTTAATCGATTAATAATCCTTATACTCTTTCTATAGCCATCTCTATTTAAAGTAAGTTCTATACCCAATAACCGAATATATTAAATAATAAACACCTGAGTAAACATGGGGACTATATATAGTCCCCCCATATTGTTTACTCTCATATGGTGGTAAACATCAGAGTAAACATGTTTTACATTCAAAATATACAGTAGTAAACGCTTGGGTAAACATCTGTTTACTGTAAAAGTGTTTACCAGTATGTTTACTCCAAAGCTAATAATCATTAGTTCTGAGTCCCCATTTGTGGTCAGATGTATTATCTAATTCCTTTTTCATCCGGCCTAAGGTTGTTTGTACTGTATCTTTATCTTTTCTTAAAGTGACTGCTATATCGGAGGCTGATAGAGGGCCTTTATTTAATAGTAGCTTCTTTATCTGCTGGGGTAGAGGAGCCGTAATGAAGTGTTCCATATCATTCAGATTTGTTTTAGTAACTGAAACAGCACCACCTTGGTCGAAAGAAAAACAAAATCCCAAAGTTGCGTGTAATTTTGAATAGCTTCCTTTTACTTGTTTTAAGCTAATAATGACCTCACTATCACCCGAGGGTTGTTCCTTTTTGCATTCCCATATTGAGCGGGAAAGATTCATAAAGAAAACGCTACCGAAGATTGTTTTTTTCTTTGTGAGTTGGTCTTTAGAAGTATGTGCCAGTATTAGAGAGGTGTGTTCAAGTTCTCTTAAGGCCGTATGAAAATTCATAGCTGGTTCAGAATCGTTAAGATTTCCCCCAACCGCTGGACCCAGGGAATCTATAATAACTAGACCAATTTTGTTTTCTCGTATAGTATTTTGTAACTGTTCTATGGAATCTTCGAGTGGAGCAGTCATTCGTTTATATATTATTGATACATCGGGCATGTCTATTTTTCTAAAACCCTTACCCAAGGCACTCCAGCGGTTTGTAAACGTAGCCTTTTCATCCTCCCAGTCCAGGAATAGGACGCCCGTCGTCCTTTCAATAGTCGTTAGCCCTAATACATTGTTGGAATATGGAAGCGTTACTAGATAGGCTATTGCAAGTGATAAAAGGCTTTTTAAAGTACCATAATCCCCAAAGATGACGTTCGGATGGTCCCGGTATAAGATAGGCTCCAGTAAGTATTCCGGAGTAAATGTTACGTTTTCATTTGGCCATACCTCAATAGGTTTTTCACCTTGTCTAGCACGTTTTACACTATCATTGGTGATATAAGTGAGCATATCACGCCAGGGAATCTCGCCTTCTGTTTGGTTTACTAACCGTTTAATTAAAGTATCCTGAGCCGAAATTGAAAGTAGGTTGACACTGTTATAGAGAAGTAATCTATCACCAGAGCCATTAGAATGGTAAAATTTAATCTCTGCTTTTCCGGAAGTTGTAGCATGGTCTAATGTTATCCTGATTCCCAAATCCACCCAAGCATAGTTCAAAGCCCCATTCTTATTAGATATGTCAGGTGATACAAAAGCTGATTCATTCACACTGGTATACCTCCGATTATTTTGGGCTTTTGTTCTGGGAAGATGGGCTTTGTATCAAGCCCAATATATCGTGCAAGCTTTGCTACGGCTTCAGAGAAGCATACTTTTTCAAATGCCTTGACAGCCTCAAATATATCGCCCCCCGTATTACAGACGAAACACCACCAGCGGTCTTCTTGTGGATATATAACTCCTGAAGGATGCTTGTCGGGACCGTGAAGAGTACATCTAAACGTCCAGTTTTTCTGATAGCAACCTTTAGGGATAAATACATGGGTGTACCATTCCAATACATCTTCAACAGGTATCCGCTCTTTTATTACTTCAATGAGTTCTTTATCAAAAGATTGGCTTTCTGTTATATGGCTATTTAACTTATGCCTGCGCTTGAATTCTCCTATAATTGCGTCTTTTACACATGTATAGTGGTATATTTCCATCTCCAGATACTCTTCCCTTGTTCCTAAAAAATCAGAAGGGATATAAGGCACTATGTCCATGCAGCAATCAGGATGCTTTACTAAGATATCAATCTTATCCTTGGCTTCCTGTAGAATTGCTAATAAGGAAGGATTACATATGCCACGCAAATTCATTTGTGCTAATTTACGTATGGTTGTCTTATCCACGTAATTATCCAAAATATAATATCCATCTTAAGTAGCATCGTTTAAACGATTTCCTGCAAGCATTTTCTCAAGAGCTATCTTCGGAACCAGCATACGTTTTTGTCCTAGTCTTAAAACGGGCAACTCCCCAGTTGAAGCAAGACGATATCCCAAGCCCCTACTTATACCCAACATTCTGGAAGCTTCCTCGACGCTTACAGTTAATTTTCCGTTTATATTATTTCTCAATTGGGTCCTCCTTGACTTTATTCATATTCCTATGTACTATGATGTCAATATGCGTATATATAGTCAAGCTAATTATCATATATTACATATTTATACGAACATAACATAGCTAATATATTGAATATAATAAAAACAAATAAAAATATTAGCTTCAATAGCCGAATAATAAACGATTTTGCGTACGAAAGGAGTAAAGAATGGGAAGAGGACCTAATCTAAGCAAAAAAAGTAGAAAGTTAATTGTAGAAACATACATGGATCATCCGAAGTGGAGCACAATAGAAATACGTAATACTGTGAGATATGAGATACAAAACGAAAATCCGTTATATAAAAATAAATGGCCTGAGTTCCCTGGGAAAAGGGTTGTTGAGAAGGTGCTTCAAGAGGCTAAAAAACATAAAGAGAATCCTAATTCACAAGACATACTTTGGAGTATAAAAGCATTAGATAAATACCCCATATCACCGCAGGTACTACCGAGTGTATTAAGCAAGTATAAATGGCACATCGATAATGGGACCGATTTCACTATAAGACAAGCAAAATGGGTAGCCCGGCTCTCATCAACTCAATATTCAGAGTCAGGTTTACCTATATTAATAGCCAGGACTGAACAACTTTATGAAATGATGGGAGAGTCTGTTGACTTGGAAATATTTACTAGATTATTAGCAGGATTACCTGGACAGGCTGATGATTGGCAAATGGCTTTTACCGCTATGATGGACCTTGCAGGATTAATAAAAAAAAAGGACATAAAAGCAAAGACAAGTTAAGAAAAGAAGGTGGTAAATGAGTGGAAGTATAAAACCAAAAGCAGGACTAATGAAAGGGAGCAAAAATGAGAGGACATATAGTAAAGAGATATAAAAATAGCTATACAATAGTGTTGAACTTAGGCGTTGACCCTACTACAAGTAAACGTAAACAGAAATGGTTGAGTGTTAAGGGGACAAAAAAGGATGCCGAAAGAAGGCTAGCTGAGTTAATTCATCAACTTGATACCGGATACTATATAGATTCCAAGAAAACCACATTTGCAGAATTCCTGGAGCGATGGTTAAAGGACTATGTTTGGCCCAACCTGTCACCACGAACTGCCGAAGGGTATGAATCTATAGCAAGAAAGCATCTTATACCGAAACTAGGCAAT
>CAYPSP010000147.1:0-3831 GCA_964413335.1 uncultured Dehalococcoidales bacterium | reverse complement strand
AAATCGCCTGGGACGGCTTACCTGTACAGGCAGAAGGTCGAAAAAGCAGTGAAGGCTGAGATAGAGAGGCTCGCCAACCAATGGTTTAAGGACTTCTACGCGAGGGTCAAGTGCCACTGTGATGATATTGTGGTAGAGAATACCAAAAAGGCGGACAAGAATAAAGTAATGCTACTTAATTTCTCGTGTCTGGTAGCGAGGGAGATGGTGGACAACCTGGGAGAAGAGCTGGAGAAAATCAACAACATGGAGGGCTTCTCGGTCCATTTCTCTGGTCCTTGGCCTCCATATAGTTTTGTGGCTAAACCAACCATAACTGCCACCGAGACAAAGGAGGTGTCTGATGCTACATAAATGTGCCTTTTGCCAAGGCAGGGGAGAAGTGCGCCGTTCCTTCAAGTTTGCTTTTACCACTTGTCAGGTGTGTTCCGGAAGAGGGACAGTTTATGTGGAGGAGCCTGTTGTTACCTGTGCCTTCTGTGGAGGGACAGGTATGCAGCCCAATGCCTATCCCTATGCCCTGCTTACTTGCGCTGCCTGTAGAGGGAAAGGTGTCGTTACGGTAGAGGAGCCAAGTATCTTGTGCCCTGATTGTTTGGGAAGAGGCAGGGTAGTTGATGGCAAAGTTTATTGCTTGACCTGTAAGGGTAAAGGAAGAGTCACAGTAAAAAAATGGAGGGTTATTAACTAGAAAAATGAATCCAACTCGAGATACGCATGCAACACTGGTAGACCTTCTGGACAGGGTGCTGGACAAGGGTCTGATACTTGATGCCGACCTTATCATCCATGTGGCTGGCATTCCTCTGCTGGGCGTAAAGCTAAGGGCTGCCCTTGCTGGCATGGAAACAATGCTAAAGTACGGCATCTGGCAGGACTGGGATGAAGCACAGCGAGCGATAGCTACAAAAGAGTACCGGCAGAAGAAGCTGGCCATGGCTCCAGAAGGCGAAGCCGTCACCTTATACCACAAATCCGAAGACGCAGGAATCACTGCTTCGTAGAGGCTGTGACGGTTTTCGGTTTGAAATAAGGGAGGTGCATTACGAGAGAACTAGACAAAATTAAGGCATTCTTTAAACGGGGGAAGGCTGCAACTAAAGTCGAGCCAAAGCTGGCAACTGCGGTTGCTGAAAAAAAGACTACTGAAGCCACGGGACAGGAGGGAGCTAAAAGGGAGGACGTTTGAACCCTTGGCGTAGGATGAGTTAAAAATATTTAGCAGTGCGATAGCCAGGCAGGCTATCTGTGCTGTAAGCCTGTAGATTAAAAGGAGAATAGAAGTATGAACACTGATCAGATAATTGAAAAGGCAAAGGAAGATTTTGCCAGACTTAGCGAGTTGCCCGTCAACGCGGTTATCGGTATAGCTAAGAGCGAGGAGGGATGGGTGGTCTCACTGGAGACAGTGGAGAGAAAGTCTATCCCGGATACTATGGACGTGTTGGGACTTTACGATGTTCGTCTGGATAACGAAGGTACCCTTCTTGGTTTTGACAGAAAAAAGTTGCGTAAGCGTGGCGAAACAGGGGACTAGAGAGGAGGAAGCCAGATGACAGCATGGAACAAGTGCCTTGGGTGTGAAGCTACACCATCAGCGATGGGGCTGCTTGCTGTCCCAATTGTGGTGAACTCTGGACAGGAAAGTGCTCGTGATGCGGAGCAAGCTGGCGCTTCTGGAAATTCAACAAATTCTGTCCTGGTTGCGGGGCGGCAGTAGAAAAGCTCGGCAATGTCCCAGGTAAGCAGAGGCAGGCAACACAGGAAGGTGGTAAGCAATGAGGGAACTGTATCTTGTGCCTATCCTTCACATGAGTGCCGATATGGGTTCACTGGCTTCAGTTCTGGATGAAACGGCAAAGGCTGAGCTTGGGCAGGAAGTGTGGCAAAAGCACAAAGGGGCTGTGTCCAGTTTCTGGGACTCTATTGCTCAATTCTTTGATGCCCTAGACGTGAACGGTTTCAAAATCTATCAGGATGGAATGGTGGCTGATGGCGCAGACGGGCTCAGGATTATTAGAGAGGGTATCGGCCAGGGAAGCAAGAACTTTGAGATTATAGGGAAGTTTTTGGAGCGGGGAGCAATATTGGTGAAGACCGAAGACCTCGTTTTGGTTAAACAGGAATATGCTCATATAGCGAAAATAGCTCACTCCAAATCGCCGAAGGAAAAAGAGGTTTGGGCTCTCAGGTACAGAGTAGCTCAAGGCAGACTGCTGAGGCAACGCGATGATTTTATTGCAAAGAGAATCGAAGTGACTTTAGGCGAAGGTGATACGGGCATCCTCTTTATCGGGGCTTACCATGACGTCTTGTCCAGACTACCTGAGGATATACAGGTGGCACAGGTAAGAGATATCACCAAGGTCAGAGAATATCAAAAGGCTCTTGCTAGCGCCAAACCCCGATGTGAAAAATCAGAAGCGGGTCACTAGCCGGCTCCCAATGAGTATCGTTAGGTGCGAATGCTTCCCCTCTTCCTCATGGATAACAATACTCAAAACAACCATACTTCTGAAAAAGGCGAATATACCGTTCTGTATCGAGCCTGATGGTAGATACCCACTTCCGCGGGTATGACATGGTTGGAGATGTTACTCCTGCCTCTCTTGGTCATTCCTATGTCTTTGGTCATTCCTGCTCCACTTGGTCATTTCTGCCTCTCTTTGTCATTCCTGCGAAAGCAGGAATCTACCAGTTGTTGACTAATAAAGGGTATGACATGGTTAATAATCGTCATTGCGAGAGCAGCGCGGCAATCAACTATCAACCACGAGGCCATGGGCGGTGCGGGGACTGAAGTCCCTGGCGGCCTCAACGGTAAGTGCCAAGCTCATCAGAAAATCATCGTGCCCCTCTACTGGGTCAACGAAGAAATTCATGGTCTGGTTGGGACGGTACAGCGCCCGTGCCCGTTCCAGTTGAAACATGCTCTCCTTATATTCCTCCGAGCCATCCTGCTCATATAACTTCAACCTCCCGCTGTTTACAAATGCCAGAAATTCAAAAGCCATGTCGGACTTGCTTTTCTGCATAAACACAAAAGGCACAATCCTGCTGCCAAGCTCCTTTTTCAAAAAGCTGGCAATGGGCTGTCCGATGCCGGTGGCATCCACCACCACCCGTTTACAATTCCAGCGACTGAGTATCTCTACCATCTGGGCATACAATTTGCTGTGCGGCGTTCCAGTCCATCGGTATTGCTCCAGCACTCTCAGCAATGGCTCCGCCGTCCTGGATGAAGAATTTCGAACGCTATCTATCCGGGCAATGCTGATTACGGTTGAGTCAACCTTCGGCTTGCCTGACATGAGCATGTCATTCCTGCCCTGTTCCTTTTCACCGGCAAGGTCTATACCGGCAACGTAAATCTGTCCGTGTTCCGGACATCGCTGTCGTTTGTATGTTCCCAGCATAAGGGCTATCTGCTGTCGGGACAGGAATCCACCACCAGCACTGATTGGAAGCAGGGCATACTGAGTCCTGAACAATGGATGGTTCTCCCCCAAGCGACTGCGCTCCGCCTCAACGTAGCTGGCATATTCAGAATTGCTCTTTGCTACTTCATGCCAGTCATAGCGAAAATGGCGTTTTAAGCCGTCCTTTCTCTCCAGCTCTATGTTCACCTGTTTTACCTCCTCCAGTAAGGTGGCGTCATCCCAGGTGGTGCCATAGTGAACGGTGGTCACATTGGTAGCCGCTCCCATAGGTCGAAACTCTTTTGCATATTTCTCTTTACTGACATCCTGTGCCTCGTCCACCTCAAGCAATATACTGGCAGTGTGTCCTACCACGGACGATGACTCCTCAGCGGAGAGGAATATCACCCTG
>CAYPSP010000146.1:0-3851 GCA_964413335.1 uncultured Dehalococcoidales bacterium | reverse complement strand
CAACGAAATCAGAAGTCTTTTTTCAGACTATTTCGGGTCTTATCGATAAATTTCAATGGCATCGCGCAATAGCTTTGAATGCTAAGGGAGGAGCTCGTCAATCAATAGATGACCACAAAAAAATGCTTAAGGCATTAGAGAAAAAAGATGGAAATCAGCTAAAAAAACTTACTAAATTGCACCTTCATCACGCAGCAAAGAAATATGTTTTAAACCAAGAGGTATTTTTGTGAGAATTTTTAATAGCTATAGGTCATGAGCATCACAAGGAAGCTTGCCGACTATATCATAGGCGCGCGTTTTGAGACTATTCCACAGGAAGTCGTCACAAAGACTAAAGAATTCATCGTGGACGAGATTGGTAACGCATTGGGAGGCTCAGCGCTACAATCTGGCAAGATAATTATTGAGTGGGGTAAACAATTGGGCGGCATACCTGAATCCACCATAATATCCGACGGCACAAAAGTGTCGGCCGCGATTGCCTCAGGTATCAACACACAGCTGTGTATGGGGCTCGAGCTTTCAGAAACCTATAAAAATAGAGGCCATCCCGGATCAGGGATGGTTATGACAGCCCTATCAGTTGGAGAGAGGGAGAAAATCAGCGGCAAGGAAGTATTGACGTCTGTATGCACTGCCTACGATATCACGGGTAGGATCATTGACGCTACTTTCCCTTCTCCAGAGCTTAGAAGAAAAGTGTGGAACTCAAGCTGGCAGGGATGTGGTCCATTGGTAGTCGCGATCAGGCTGCTAAAACTGAACGAGGAGCAAGGCATGAATGCCTTCGGCATGGGTCTGGGCAATGCTCCAACCATGAATGTCCACAACATCATCTATATCCCAGCATCAATGTCAAAGATTGGAAACCAATTCCACAACTTTGTCGCTATAAATGCTGCACTTTTAGCAAAACTCGGTTATACAGGCTACTATGAAATCCTTGATGAGCCATATCCTTACTGGACAACCATCTCTGATACAAATAACTGGGATTCTTACACCAAAAATCTAGGCAAGGACTTTAAAATCATGACTGATATGGCCTTCAAACCCTGGCCAGCATGCAGATGGGCCCAGGCCGGAATTGAATCCTTGCTGGAAATCATGAAGGCCGAAAATTTAAAACCGGCGGATATTAAAGAAGTTATATATCATGCACACGAAAAGATCACTGGCTATCCATATTACAATATAGAGCTTGAGAATATTGAAGACGCCTACTGGAGCGTTCCATGGGCTTTCGGGAGCGCGGCATTGGGCTACAAGATAGGGCCGTCCTGGTATCTTGATACGCAGCTCAAAGACGAAGAACTTAGAAAGTTTATGCAAAAGGTCAAAATCAAAACCCTTCCTGAGGCAGTTGAGGCTTTTGTAAAAGAGCCAGAAAAATCCGTAACACTGCTAGAGGTAAAAACAGTGGATGGGAAGACGTATACGGAACGAACTGATTACTGTAAAGGCGACCCTCAGAAACCAATGACACACGAGGAAATTATTAATAAGTTCCTCTCTCAGACAGAGGGTATTATATCAACCGAAAAAGCCAATAATATAATTGACCTTGTTGAAAAGTTAGAGAAATTGAAGGATATTCATGAGATTACTAAACTGGCTTATTAGGTGAATTAGGGGATAATAAAATAAAAAACACAGTAAGAACAAATTAACTCAATCCATTATGACAAGGAGGTATTGACAGTGAATCTGGCGAAAAATCTGGAAAATTCTGCTGGTTATTTTCCTGATCGACCCGCTATTATTGAGGGCAATCGGAGTATCAGCTTTAAGGGATTAGATATGGACGCAAGCCGTGTTGCTTCAGCACTGGCAGGCCTCGGATGCCATCCCGGTGATTATATCTGCATCTGTGCGTCCAACTCCTATGAATGGGTTACTATTTACTACGGAATCCTCAAGGCAGGGTGCGTGCCAATCACCCTTGCCAAAGATTTGAGACCAAGCGAACTGATTCAGATCATGAACGATGCCCGGCCGAAAATCCTGTTCACGTCTGATGAAAAATTACAAGACCTGGGGGGCATAGCAAATCTTGGCTACCTTGAATATGTTATAAGCAACCAAGGAGACATATCCTATCAGAAACTGGTTGAGGGATCCTCCTCTGATTTCAAAGCCGTTGATAGAGACCGCACAGACACAGCAGCCATTCTATACTCAGGGGGGACAACAGGTCTTCCGAAAGGTATCATGTTGACCCATGAAAACCTGATGACCTCTATCCATAATATTGACCACTTTGAACGCTCTACCAATACGGATATGTCGCTTTGCTTTTTGCCCTATCACCAAGCTGTTGCCCAGATTCATATCACCGGTTCCAGCGTGTACACCGGGGGCTGTGTTGTTATTCAGGATTCATTCAATTTGGGCAATGCTATTGACGCTATTGAGCAGTACAATGTTACCAAATTTTATGCTGTTCCCACCATCTACGTCCGTTTTTTGGCAGTAAAAAATATCGAAGAGAGACTGAAATCTCTCAGGTACTGTTTCTCGGCAGCGGCAAGTATGGCCGTTGAGGTGCTCCGGGAGTGGAAGAGCCGTACGAACCTGAATATTTATGAGTCTTATGGTACAACTGAGACTGCTGCCATGGTTACCTACAACCACTACTATCGCCACGTAATCGGCTCTGTTGGCACGCCTGTCAATACTGTAGAGGTCCAGATCAGGGATCTCGAAGGAAATGTTGTGAAGCAGGGTGAAGAAGGGGAGATCTGCATATGTGGCCCCAGCATTATGAAGGGATATCTCAATAAGCCTGAGGAAACAAGATCCGCTTTCTGGGATAACTGGTTCAGAAGCGGGGACATCGGTGTCATTGACGAGGCCGGTTACCTTTATGTCGTTGACCGTTTAAAGGATTTAATAATTACCGGCGGCGAAAACGTTTACCCACGAGAGGTGGAAGAGGTCCTTTATGCAAGACCGGAAGTGGAGGAGTGCGCGGTCATCGGCCTGCCCGACAGGGAATACGGAGAACGGGTAACAGCCTATATAGTTCTGAAACAAGGCTATGACCTCAACCCCGTTGCCCTGAAATCCTATCTCAAGCTTCATCTATCGTCCTTCAAGGTGGCAAAAGAATATATCAAGATAGATGAACTACCAAAGAACATTTCAGGAAAAATACTGAAAAGAGAATTAAAGAAAAACGCAATCAATAAACTGAAAGGTGAAGGCCTTGCATAACTGGCAAATATATATTTTAAGAATTCTTTTTACATAAAGATCGAAACGGGAATTAAACAACTCATAGGAGAAATTAAATGATGTATGAAAATATTTTGGTGGAAAAGAAAAATCATCTGGCAATCCTCAGTTTTAATAGGCCGGATAAACTCAATGCCATAAATGTGCATGTAAAAAGAGAAGTATCACAGGCGCTGAAAGAATTGGAGGCAGACAATGATGTACGAGTCGTGATATTAACAGGCGCCGGAAAGTCCTTTTCAACAGGCCATGATATGTCCGCCCCTGAATCTGAGAACGAGGAATTTGTGAGTCTTAAAGAGGAGGAAGATCTATTGAACTTTAATAAACCCATAATAGCTGCGATAAACGGATATGCCCTCGGAGACGGACTTCAACAGGCGTTAATGTGTGACATCAGAATAGCTGGGGAGGATGCTGTTCTTGGTTTTATTGGACCTATGGTAGGGGCCCTATGTTATGGTTCTTTCTCCATCTTCCCTGATATTGTTGGCAGAGCCAAGGCCAATGAATTGCTTCTTACGTGCGATCGGATAACTGGTGAGGAAGCTTACCGAATAGGCTTGGTAAATAAAGTTGTGCCCTGTGATCAGATTATGCCAGCGGCTATA
>CAYPSP010000145.1:0-3886 GCA_964413335.1 uncultured Dehalococcoidales bacterium | reverse complement strand
CAAATTTTATCGTTACAGGGCCTTTCATGAACATGGAACTTAATTTAACAACTCTTTTTCCTTGTCGAATACCCAAAGCATCTAAACGATCAATCATATGGTGACCACCAACCATACGAACTACAATGCCACTATCACCAGTTCGCATCATGCCTAAAGTAGTTTCTTTTATATCAGACATAAATCTTTTCCTTTCAAAAAACAGTTCAATTCACTAGTCATCAGATACTAATCTTTAATTGAACCAATCCTTTTATTAGCCATATTAGAAATTGCTAAAATATCTTAACTAGACGTTTTATGCTCTAAATTGCTATTTAGCCATTGAAAGAATCCTGAGCTATTAGATGGTTTAGATAAAACAAACTCAATGAACATTGTCAGTTTTTGAATAGTAACAGGACTTATATAGTGCTCCATTTCGCAAGCATCCCTCCAAGCTATTTCAGAATTAACACCTAATATTTCAACCAAGAACTGTTCTAATGTCTCATGTTTGTGGAGCACATCATGAGCGATTTTTTCTCCTTCAGAAGTTAGTTCAACGAAACCATATTTTTCGTGTATAACAAGTCCTTCTTTAGAAAGCTTGGCGAGAGCAGCTGAGACACTAGATTTTCTAACACCTAATTCTGAGCTTATTTGTGTTACTCGAACTACTTTATTTTATCTATTAAGCATGGCTATCATCTCCAGGTAATTTTACATGCTATAACTTTGTTGCTTTGTCACATGCCTCCCTCACTACATCGGATAATAAAATTTTAGTAACGTCTAACATTATACACTTTTGTTTGATATTGTGTAAATTTATTTCATCTATAAATTATCTAATCTCAGAACTTAAAACAAATCATTGGTTATTTTAATATAAATTTGTATACAAATTATATTTGTTATTAATGGAATAATAATAATATAGAATGCTAAAATAGAGTTATCAATAAATATCTATTTAAAAGCTATTCTTATAAATCGTAGCTTGAGGGAGGGTGATCATGAAAAACATATTAGTAACCGGTGCCTGTGGACAAATTGGCTCAGAGCTTACAATGGTTTTGAGGAAAAGATATGGTAATGATAATGTAATAGCTACAGGACATATAACAAAACCATCTGATAATCTACTCAATTCAGGACCATTCGTGTTTATTGACTGTACTAAAATTGAAACTATAGTTGAGGTTGTAAAAAAAAATAAGATTGATACAATTTATCATCTGGCAGCACTTCTTTCCGCAGTAGCTGAGTCCAAACCACAACAGGCCTGGGATATAAATATCAATGGACTTTATAATGTTCTAGAGGTATCTCGTGAATATAAATGCGCTGTTTTTGTTCCAAGCTCTATTGGTGCATTTGGCCCCAGTACTCCACATGATAATACGCCACAGGATACAATCCAGCGCCCAAATACAATGTATGGAGTTACTAAAGTAGCCGGTGAATTATTATGTGATTATTACTATAAGAAATATAAAGTAGATACTCGAGGGGTTAGATTCCCTGGAATTATTTCAAACGTTACGTTGCCTGGAGGCGGAACTACTGATTATGCAGTTGAGATATTCTATGAGGCGATTAAATATAGGAAATACACCTGTTTCTTAAAAACAGGCACTTTTCTGGATATGATGTATATGCCAGATACTATTAAGGCAGCAATAGATATTATGGAAGCAAACCCAAAAATATTAAAACACAGGAACTCATTCAATGTTTCAGCGATGAGCTTTGCTCCTGAAGATATAGCCAATGAAATAAAGAAGTATATACCGGATTTTGTTATGGATTATAATATCGATCCAGTTCGCCAGGAAATTGCTGACTCATGGCCTAACAAAATGGATGATAGCGCTGCAAGGATGGAATGGGGCTGGAAACCTGAATATGATCTTCCTTCTATGACAAACGACATGATATCGAAACTAAGTCTTAAGCTTAAAATAGAAATATAGATTTGAGTAGAAGGTATGAAGATTTCAGAAAAGGAATGTTATGGGAGATAGATTAGGAGGTAAGGTGGCTATCGTTAATGGTGGCGGCTCAATCGGGCCTGGTATCGGCAATGGAAAGGCCGCAGCTATTATCTATGCAATGGAAGGAGCCAGCGTAATGGTAGTCGATTCTAATCTTCGTGCAGCTGAAGAAACAAAGGATGTCATTAATAAAAATAACGGAGTTTGTATTGCCTTTAGAGCGGATGTAAGTCAATCGTCTGATTGCAAAAACATGACTGAAAAATGTCTCGAACATTTCGGTAGAATTGACATACTGCATAACAATGTTGGCATTGAAATTCCTGGAGGTATAGATCAAGCAAGTGAGAATGACTGGAATAGGACAATAGATGTCAACCTAAAAAGTATGTTTTTAACTTGTAAATACACCGTTCGTTAAAGCTTCACTTACTGATGCATATGGAGGAAAAGTCCAGGAAATGATGAATAAACGTAATGCGATGTGTCCCAGGGGCAAACAAGGAGAACCATGGGATGTTGCTTATGCTTCTTTGTTTTTGGCATCTGATGAGGCAAAATATATTACGGGTGTAACCTTAGTTGTCGATGGGGGCTTAACTCTCAAGAGTTAACAATATAATAGCAGGAGGTCTCGAAATAATTATGTCATTATTAAAAATCGAAGAATTAATATCCAGTGAGTTAGACGTTTTAAAAGCAAGTGGTGCCTTTAAGGGGAATGAAATGGTTATCACAGGTGTTATTAAGCCACATGGTGATAAAGGGCCGAGATTTGTGGTTGAAGGCTATGAAAACAAGGAATTTATTAAGATGAATTCCAATAGTTATCTAGGTATGGATATAAGACAAGATGTAATAGAAGAGGAAGAGAAGGCAGCTAGAGAATTTGGCGTTGGCCCTGGTGCTGTTCGGTTCATCAGTGGTACCTATAAGCCTCATATCGAATTAGAACAAAAGTTGGCAAAATTCCACCAAAAAGAAGCTAGCTTATTATTCAGTTCTGCTTATACTGCAGTAATGAGCACATTGTTCACCATGGTCTCGAAAGATACCATAGTAATAAGCGATGCACTAAATCATAATTGTATTATCAATGGACTAAAACTATCGCAACCAAGAGACAAAAAAATATATAGTCATAATAATATGATTGAGTTAGATTCCATCGTTAAAGAATGTATTGGTAGTTGCAAGCGAATACTAATTATTACTGATGGTGTTTTTAGTATGAGAGGAGATCATTCCCCTCTTTCAAAATTAGCAGACATTGCTGAAAAATATGATAACAAATTTGAAGAAGGCATAATTACAGTTGTAGATGATTCTCATGGCATTGGAGCTATTGGTAAAACAGGAAGAGGCACTACTGAAATTACTCACGAGAATAGAATTGATATATTAATAGCAACTTTAGGAAAAGCACTTGGAGTAAATGGAGGATACTTGGCAACTACTGCTAAGTTAATAGCATATTTTCGTGAGAAAGCTCCATTCTATATATACTCTAACCCAATCACTGTGGCAGAAGCGAGAGCAGCAAAAAAATCATTAGAGATACTGGATAGTAATGAGGGTAAGGAATTGTTGAAATACTTAGGGGAGACAATTGCATACTTCAGAAAATCAATAATTGATATTGGGTATGAAACCATTGAAGGAGTACATCCAGTTGTACCTCTGATGGTCAGGGATACTAAGAAAACTGTTCAGTTAGTTAATTATTTAAAAAGCAATGGTATACTTTCAACAGGAATAAGTTATCCTATAGTTCCCAAGGGAGACGAGGAAATAAGATTTCAGATTTGTGCAGCGCATACTAGATACGATATTGATTACGTTCTTCAGGTTCTAAAAAAATACAAGGTTACACATTAAATATAGTTCTTTATGCTATACGTTTTAGC
>CAYPSP010000144.1:0-3896 GCA_964413335.1 uncultured Dehalococcoidales bacterium | reverse complement strand
ATCTACCAGGACCTTGAGGAAGAATAGGCTGAGTGGTTATTGGGAAAGCTATTACGAATTTCACTCCTATAATGAAAGGGTTAGCAGGGCATGGCGAACTGATCTATGTCTTGCCAGGTGGACTTGATAGCCAGTTGGTCTTGTTTATAAGATGGTTAGTAGAAAATACTAAGGAGGAAATGATGGAACCATTTGAAGACATAGTTAGAAGATACTTGGAAAATGAAGGTTATTGGGTTAGACAATCCGTGAAAGTACATATATCAAGGGAGGATAAAGTTGCTATTGGGACGTATAGCATGCCAACACCAGAGGTGGACTCAGGGTGTTCTGACCTGCCATTGTAATTGTTCTGGCATGAACTTAACAAATAGTCTATTTGGGAATCGAACACACGACACCGGCAAAGCTAACTCGTGGTTGTTTTGTCAAAGCAAATAGTAGGATTGAATCATGGGTAATAAACCATGATTAGCTTAATAAGCAGACACTATTATTAAGAAGTTTGTAGAGCAAGGCGAGCCTAGTCTTCATGGAAATTAAAATCCGCTATTACACTACTGGTGTTATAAAAATTCAGATTTCTCCCATAATCGTGATATGTCCAGAGGGCACCATTACCTACTTTGACATTAGTAACAAAAGTAAAAGCGGCATTCTCAATGCGAACTGGATTTATACCATCTCCTCCAGTAGTTAAAGTAATTTTCTGCTCTCCGAAAGGCATGGTGATGTGGTACGTGTGTTCACGTTGCTGTATGTTGATCTTTACAAATTTTACACCCAGGCATTTTTTCCATTTATCAGTGCGCATATGGATTTTGGTAAAAGGCTCTAAGATGATTCTCTGCTCTTTAGTTGCAGTGTCGCTTATATAGATGGCTCCTTCTCTTTTCGGTTTGTCCTGATCATTGAACTTGGGCCCAATATTATCTTGCTGGGTAATAATATTTATACCACTCATATCCAAATTATTAATTTGACCTTCGATAACCTGCCAGGTAACAAAATTAGTACAGGGTTTGTCCCATAAGTCGCGGCCAAACCATAGTGGACAATGACCTTCCGTGCGGCAGCATTCGTAAAAAACACCTTTCAATGACCAGTTATTTTGTGAATTCATTTAATTGCTCCTTTATTTATTGTCTCAACTATTGTAAGTAAGTTTAAAATAGATCAAGATATAATAATAACAGATAATTTATAGTAAGTACTGGGATATCCGCCAACATCAGGTCAATCCCTCCATATGGATGGCTCAGTTTTTGGGGTGCAAATCACTATGGTTAAATCTCAACACGCGGTTTCTCTAAATATTTGTATAAATACCAACTCGCTATAGTACGATATGGCGACCATTTACTGGCTATCTGGATATAAATATCATCCGGCGAGTTTTTAGAGATGTTGTAGATTGAGCTTATTGCCGAACGAATGGCCCTGTCACCAACGGGGAACACATCCAGCCTGTTCATAGAAAACATCAGGTACATTTCTGCTGTCCATCTGCCAATGCCCTTTATTTCCGTTAGTTTAACTATGATGGTTTCGTTGTCCATGTTTTCAAGGCTGTCAAAATCAATCCTGCCGGATAGCACATAATCCGCCAGGCCTTTTAAATAATTTACTTTTAGTAAAGAAATTCCTGTTTGTCGGAGTATATCGTCATCCATATTAATAAGTTCGGATGGATTAACACAAAGGTTGCTGAATAGTGAATCAAACCTGGAGCGAATTGAAGTGGCTGCTGTCTTTGAGAGTTGTTGGCCAACTATGGAGTAGGCTATTGATGAAAAACCCTGCTCCCTGCGTGTCAGCAGGCATGGGCCGATTCGATTGATAACGGGTGCCAGTTTCGGGTCAATATCGCAAAGTCTGTTAATTCCAATTTCAAAACCTGTTACCTGGCTCATGTTTTATAGATGTTGACTCCTGTGAAGCCGGCAACGCTGAGGCCTGACACGTCGCACAGCTTGTAGAATGATTCGACCGGGCGATGCTCATGCAGTGGTCACGAAAATCATGTGCTTTCATTATGTGTTTCCTGGTCTCCTTTGCTAATGCTATTATGGGAAAATTGATAAATCAGGGACAATGGAGAGGAACGACTTGACCACCTGTGGGTCGAACATGCTGCCGGCGCCCTTTTTTATCATGTTCACAGCGGTGTTTTTATTCAGTGCTTCGTTATAAACACGGTCGCTGGTAAGCGCATCCAAGTAGTCGGCGAGGGTGATGATTCTTGATTCCAGCGGGATTTCCTCACCCTTCAGGCCATAGGGGTAGCCGCTCCCGTCGTAATGCTCATGGTGAGCAGCGACAATGTCTATTATTCCTTGCAGTTCAATAACGGGCTCGAGAATCTTTACCGCTTTCAGTGGATGGGTTTTTATTATATCAAACTCCTCATCTGTCAATGGTCCGGGTTTCAGCAGGATTTCATCCTTTATGCCAATCTTCCCTATATCATGCAGCATACATGCAGTTTCAAGATTTTTTAGTTTAGCCGTGGTGAAATTCATTGCTTCGGCGATACTGGTAGCATAACGGGTAACATTCCTGGAATGGTGTAGGGTATAGGGGTCCCTAGCATCCAGTGCTGCGGCAAGTGACTCAAGGGTGTGAGAGAACACTGCCTCGCTGCTGGAGAGCAAGAAGGCATTACTGATGGCAGTACTTACGTTGTTTGCCAGGGTTTTATAGAAATTCAGGTCGTCAGCATGGAAATCAGACCTGTCGGGGTTTCTCGCCTCGCAAATCAGGGCAAATCCCAACAGATTGTACTCTTCAATAAACGGTACGATGAGCACCGATTTAAACAGCTTATGGAAAAGGAATGCCTTCTCTTTCTTTTCCAGGAAGTCATTATCAATGTAAACAATCTTTAAGTCCTGGCCTATTAGAGTGTTCTTGAGTAAATAAAAATCATCCAGGCGAAATGATTTTCCAACGTCGCTATCCAGTTTCAGTGACCTGATGCTGGAGGAGCTTTTTATCTCAAAATTCTGCTTCGACTTGTCCATAATCGCCATCCGGCAATAGGTGTGATAAGAAAAGGAACGGATGAGCATTTCCGAAAGGAGCTTAAGAATTGTATCCAGGTCCTGCGTTTGTGAAGTTTTAGTACTGGTGTCGAGCAAGAGAGACAGCTCTTTGCTGCGTTCAGTTACCATTTGTTCGAGGTTGTGCTGGCTTATCTGGAGTTGTTCCACCATCTGGTTAAACGACACCGAAAATTCGCCGGGAAAATCAGTGCGCTGGGTAAAATCGCCACCAGCAACCTGGCCTGTTTGCCATGTCAGTTGTTTCAGGGTAGCTTGCAGGTTCTTTAATGAGCGGGCAAAGGAGATGTCGCTGTCTATGGGCATGCCTGTATCACCCTGTGACAGGGATTCAGTGGCTTTGCTTGTTGCGGTAATCTCGGCAGCCAGGCGATTGGTTAGCTCGGCAAGCTGTCTTATCTGGTCGTTATCCTGGCTTGCAAGTTTAATTGGCTTGGGAGCTTTGCCAGCTAACAGGTCAGAGATAACCCTGCTGATGCTGTCTATCTGCTGGATTTCATTCTTATTCATCAGTTCATAAACCTGCCTGTTATGCAATGATCAGGGACCCTATTTGCTGGTCTTCCTCCAGGCTATATGGCAGGAAGTACCATCCTCTTGTTCAATTATGGGCACTCTGTTCCTCCTTCCCCATTAGTATGAGTTATGGAGTTGCTGCTCTTTATCCCAAAAGGAAAGCCTTTTCGCTTATAGTGATTATACAACTATCAATATTCATTAACAATACCCTGTGCTGGCTGACCACATGGGTAACACTGGAATGCGTATTTTAGCGAGTCCGTTTTCAATATACTCCATAGGAGTGAGATAGGCAAGCGATTGGAGTGGGAGGTG
>CAYPSP010000143.1:0-3904 GCA_964413335.1 uncultured Dehalococcoidales bacterium | reverse complement strand
TGGGCTGATTTACTGGTCTTCGATGCAGATAAAATCAGTGACAACGCCAGCTTTGCAGAACCCCACCAATATCCGGAAGGAATAAGTCATATTATCGTCAATGGACAAGTGGTCGCAAAAAATGAAAAACTGACAGGGGTACAGACAGGTAGAGTATTAATCCATTAATTATTTTCTATAAACTAAATATTTAAGAGTTGAAGATAAATTACACACAGAAAACCTTTATTTACACTCAAACTAATAATGCGGGTACTTTGTAAAAAACAAATTCATAGAGGTGCAGAAACATGATAAAAGGTAAAGTCCTTATTGCGGAATTTGAACACGAAACTAATTGTTTTTGTCCAAATATGACCACTCGAAGACAGTTTGAAGAACGTCATCTCACAAGCGCTGAATATGTATTTCCTTTCTTTAAAGGTACCAGAACTAATCTTGGTGGATTTATAGCGGCAATGGAAGAAGATGGTTTTGAAATGATACCAGTAATAGCCGCTTCTGCCACGCCAGGTGGCATGGTTTCAAAAGAAATGTTTGAATCCACAAAGAAGGAAATAGTTCAGGCAATACAAAATACGGAAGATATCGACGGCATACTTCTTGACCTTCATGGAGCAATGGTCTCGGAAAACGAACCAGATGGAGAAGGAGCACTGCTAAAAACAATACGTGAGGTTGCAGGAGCTAAAATGCCAATAGTAAGTACTTTGGACCTTCATGCCAATGTAACTGACACTATGATAAAAAATGCAACTGCTTTTTTCCCCTATGAGAATTACCCTCACACCGATTGTTTTGAGCGAGGTTACGAAGCAGGTAAATGTATAGCCAGTGTAATAAAAGGAGAAATATCCCCCATAATGAGGCTAAGGCAAATACCAATCCTGGCTCATACCACAGAAACAAGCAAAACCCCCCATGTTGAATTACTTAATAGAGTTCATAAATGGGAGAGTGAACCCGGAGTCATTAATGTAGCAGTAATGCACGGTTTTCCCTGGTCTGATATTTACGATGCTCAGATGTCTGTTATGGCTATCACTGATGGTGACGAAAGATTAGCCAACACCATCGTTGATGATATGGCAAAAGTAATCTGGGAAATGCGAGATAAATTCAAAAAGAAGTTTATCACCCCAGAAGAGGCTGTCCAAGAAGCTGTTAATTCCTCCTGCGGACCTGTTATTATAGCGGACGCCGCAGACAATCCAGGTGCTGGCGGTGGCGGCGATTCTACGTTCATACTTTGCGCCCTAATGAAAGCAAAAGCCAAGAACGTGGGCATAGCTATCATCCCAGACCGAGAAGCTGTACAGATAGCAATTAATTCAGGCGTTGGCTCTAAAATTTCACTGAACCTAGGAGGCAAATTGGGACCAAAAGAAAAAACAGGCGGGCCAGTACAAGTTACAGCCATAGTGAAAACAATCACAGATGGAAAGTTTATCAACAAGGGACCAATGAGAAAAGGCATACTAAACAACATAGGTCGTACAGTGGTTCTTGATGTTGATGGCATCGAAATAATTGTACCAGAACATCGCATGCAACCCATTGATGCCGAGATTTTCCGCCGAGTAGGCATTGAACCAAGCGAAAAGAAGATATTAGTCTTAAAGTCAGTGGTACACTTTAAGGCCAGCTTTGGGCCAATGGCAAAAAATATTTTATCAGTTAACACTCCTGCATATGCTTCTATGGATTTTGAGTCCTTAAACTTCAAACATATACAACACCCAATTTATCCCTTAAACAAAGATTTTAAGTACGCGATTTAGAAAAAAATATACGCTTAGATAAAGAGAGGTACAAAATATGGAAGAAAAGATGCAACAGGCAAATAAGGTAGTAATAACAACCCTGCTGGAGAATCATTCTGGAATTGAGCCCAACTTCACAGCTCAACATGGAGTCTCATTTTTAATAGAAGTAACAGTAGGAAAGATCACCAAGAGGATTCTATTTGATACAGGCCCATCCGCTGAAGTAGTCGCTCATAACATGAAATACCTGGAAATCAAGCCAAATACAATTGATATGATAGCCTTATCTCATTGCCATTATGATCATACGGGTGGTCTGACAGGAATCCTGAAGGAAATACAAGGGCACGATGTACCAATACTAGCTCACCCCAGTTTATTTGATATTCACCTGGTTGCGGGCTCTGGTCCAAAACCAAGAAATTGGTTACCTAGGCCAATTGGAATGGTCGGGGAGAATACAGAGGAGAATATAAAAAAGCATGGTGGATTTCTAACCTTGGTATCCAATCCTTTTGAATTGATGCCGGGAGTAATTTGGGCAGGGGAGATAGAAAGAGTGACCGATTTTGAAAAGACTCCCACTCTCGCCACCCGTATCATTAAAGATGGGGAGGTCTTAAATGACCCTATTATCGATGACACAGCACTAGCAATAAACGTTGCCGGTGCTGGATTATTCGTGGTATCAGGATGTTCTCACTCAGGAATAGTCAACATAGTGAAGCAGTGTATAAAGTTCAGTCAAGTAAAAAAGGTTAAAGCAGTAATAGGTGGATTTCATCTAATAAATGCCAGTAATGATAGAATTGAAAAAACCATAAGTGCTTTAAAAGAACTAAATGTTGAGAAAATTTATAGTGGACATTGTACCGGTTTCAAAGCACAAGCCGCTATATACCATGAATTTGGGGACGCCTTTGAAGAACTCTATGTAGGGAAGGTCATTCATTCTAACCCCTAACACTAATAATTAGTCCAATTACATATTTATTATATAAACTGTATTATCAGTGCTAAATAGGAAAACAAGTCAGGCACAGATATTATCGCTGGGGAGTTAGCCCTTCTTAAAATCAAGCGCTTACCAGGAATGCAGGTTTACTAAAATACCTGTATAAAATATTGTTGTATCAAATGCAATAAAGAGTTATAGTAAAAAGGTAGTGTTTGATTCTATTGAAATTCTCATCCGGAGAAAAAATAATAATTAGGGAGGGCATAACATGGAGCTTTCTCCTTTAGCAAAAGAGAGATTGGCAAGAATAGGCAATTTATCTCCTGACGAAAGCAGACTTCTAGAACAAAATAAGGAGCTAGAATCACTTCTTTCGCAGTATTTCACAGATATAATAACTTCTGAAGACCTCTGGAAAAGAGTCAAAGAACTCAAAGATCAAAGAGATAGCACTATCCCTGCTCAGGCTCAAGTTAAACTACTTAATACACTTCGCTTACAAATGAGCGACGATGACTTGAAACAGCGCCGTATCGCCATACTGGCTCTGGAGACAATAAAAAATAAGCAGAATTATGCCGAGATTGAGGGGCATTTTAATTCAATAGAATCTATACGTAAAAAATATGCACAGAGTAAAGAGCAAGGCTACGAGCAACTTAAATCAGGCATGGAAGCTCAACTACAAGCAGCAGTTCAACAAGCCAGCAGACAAGGAGTAAATGTAGATATAGATAGATCTCTAGAAGCAAATGTAAAGAACAGCCAACAATGGAAAACATTCATGTCGCAACTTGCAAACAATGCCGAGACAATGTTTGCTGAGTTAATAAACAAACTGAAAGAGCTAATAATCGGCTGAACTCGCCAGAAATCTGCCTACGCAAAAATTCTGCAGTTTTTAATAAATACACAATTGACGTTTCCCCTGCAATTCCGTAATAATAAGTAACAGGTACGTTTGCATAGTATATATGTTATACTGCTTCACGGTAGCTATCATTGATATTCATGTGAAGTAGTTATGGTAAAGAAAAATATAATGACTAAAGCAAGAATAGGAATTATCGGGGGTACCGGTTTATATAATATAGAAGGGTTAACCGACATAGAAGAGGTGTCACTGAATACACCGTTCGGTAAGCCAAGCGCCGCTATAATTCTAGGTAATTTAGAGGGA
>CAYPSP010000142.1:0-3920 GCA_964413335.1 uncultured Dehalococcoidales bacterium | reverse complement strand
TTAAAATCAGGAAAGCGGACTGGTAGCTGCCGGTTACATCGTAGATGCGTCCTGCTACCAATGGCCCAATACCAGCTCCAGCTGTCCCAAAGAAAAGGACGATACCAAATAGTGAACTGAGAGCCCTGGTGCCGAACAGCTCGGCCAGCAGAAGAGGTATCAGGGTGAGGGAGCCACCGTGTCCAATTGCGTAGACTATTGCAAAAAGGCGCAGCTGCCAGAGTCCTTCAGCCTGATAAAGCCAGAGCAATGAGGCAACCATAATAATGAAGGTAATTACCATGGCGTGCCTGCAGCCGATTCTATCTCCGACACTACCGATGATGACCCTGCCGGCAATACTGACTCCACCGATGATGGCGACCAGTGAGGCGGCGTTGATACTGGAGATGCCGCTATCCATGGCGTGCGGGACTATGTGTATCAGCATGGTATCACTGCAATATAAAATCAGGAACATGATGATGGCTGTTATCCAGAGCTGCTTCTGCTTTAGAGCTTCATGAAAGAAAAATCCGCTCTCCTCCAGTTGCCCCGACGATACCTGGTGCTCCCCGTAGGGACGTAATCCTTTTTTCGATGGGTCGCGACGCAGTACCTGTGCCAGTGGTACCATGCAGATAATAGCGATAATTCCCATCAGGCGATAAGCATAGCGCCATCCATGGCTGGAAATGAGGTAGCTTGCAAACAATGGTATCAGCATAATGCCCAGTCCAATGCCGATTCCTACAATTCCAACAACCAGTCCACGTTTTTCTTCAAACCACCGTGAAGTAGTGGAGAGCAGTAATCCGACACTTGGGTCAGGCCACATGCAAACAAGCAGTCCAAAGAAGAAATACATTTGCCACAGGGAGTCTAGCGTGGACATGAGCAGGAAGCCTGCGCCAAAGACCACGCCACCTATGGTCAGTATCTCACGCGGTCCGTATTTGTCACATATCCTGCCGAAGATGATGGAGCAGATGCCGGAGACGAAACATCCCATGGAATAAGCTGCCGAGATGGCCATCCGGCTCCAGCCGAATTCGGCGTGCAGTGGTGTGAGGAAAACGCCAAACGAGATGAAAAGGCCGACTACCAGCAGCAGTATGAGAAGCGAGGCTATCATGATGTGGTATCCGTAGAATAGCGGGTTCACTTTATTATTTCGAATAAAAAATCTCATTGAATACTATTATCCTGTTACCATAACGTTAGCACATAGTTGGCTTTGGGTGAAGCCATTGTAGTCTCTGGCAATTGTCCCCCAGGGGAAGCAGTTCCATCCCCCACGCAGATAAGATAAGTTTAGCTTCTGTGTATGTTACAGTAGACTATTCACTATCAGGAAGGACGGTTCAATAAACTTCATCGTGGCTTCCAATATCTATAAACAGGGCTTTATTGTCTTCAATAAATTCGAAAATTACCCTGCAATCATATTTTATACTAAAGCTCCATAACCCCTTTAATTCACCACTTAATTTATGGGTCTTTAAAACTGGGTCGAAAGGGTCCTCGCAGAATTTATCCAGTCTACTCCAAAATTTCTGTTCCAGTTTTTCATCTTGTTGGATTCTATTTTTAAAAGATTTTCTAAAAGTGGAACTGAAACCAGTTTCAATTCTCATGGATGTCCTTTTTCATTTCGGCTATTGTGCCAAACTTTATCTTGCCCTCCCTGTATTCAGTAACACTTTCATCTGCATGTGTTTTTATTGCTTTTCTCTTCTCTTCTATAAGAATTTTATCCAGTATATCCTTCAAGTAGAGCTTGTCATCCTGGCTTAGGAGCTTTACCTGTTCCACAATTTCATAGAACTTTACCGCCATGGCAACTACCTCCTCCTGTTCCGTAATTTGCCTCATATCAATATGTTTTAAATAACAATACCATTGTCAATTTCTGGATGCAAATAATAAAACAACCTCTTGACATGATTGTAAGATGTATATATACTAACGATATGCTTTTAACAGACGGAAATCATACCAGTAACATAGATTCATCAAAAAGAGCTGCTGCTATTAGTGGCCACTGCCCCGAGAATAACCCGGGCAGTGAACTCTTCAACGATAACCGTATCCACATCAGGCAGGGAAGACAGACTGTTCGTATGACAGTAACTATTACTACCGAGCAGCGCCAGCATTTACGGGCAATGGCAGATTCAAACGGCCTAAACGCCTCGGAGCTTGTTCGTTATGCCCTGCTACAGTTATTTCGTAATCCCTGTATTTTTCTGTCGGGTGAAAATACCGATGATGGCTGAAATATATTTAAACAGGCTGCCGGGTACTAAATCTGATGAGCAGGGGAAAATAATTACGTCCTTCACCGCCTGTGAGGGAGCGGATAAGGACGAAAGGAGAAGAAAGAAATGCCGATTAAAGGAATATCAGACCAGCTTAGACTACCTCGCCTGGGCAAAATCAGGCTGGGGATAATGGTGAAGGATGGTCGGGAACCGTACCCACAACCCGTTGACTATTTTGTCTGCCCTGAACCGGTGCAGAAGGTGTTCGGTGAAAAACCACGAGAGCTTAACGTAATGTTTCCCTCGGAGGACGAAGAAAAGTGGGCATCTCAATTCTATCGCTGCTATTCGCGGTCGCATGGACTGGTTTGCAAGGGAGACGGGCAGACGGCATCCGCCCTGGTGGATAAACAGACGGGGCACCTTGCCCATAAATACTCGCATCGTACCGAGATTAAGGAGATTAACTGTAACCCTGAGAGTTGTCCTGCATATAGCAATGGGCGCTGTCGGCGGGTGATGAACCTGCAGTTCCTGCTTCCGGATGTACCCGGACTGGGTATCTGGCAACTTGATAGCTCCAGCTATCACAGTATCAGCAACGTGAACTCGGCAATAAGGCTGGTAAAGTCGCTTTGCGGTCATATCGCCATGATTCCGCTGGTGTTGAGGGTTATTTCTCAGCGGGCACATCCCAACGGCGTTGGAAAAACGGTTTATGTACTCTCGCTGGACATGGTGGGCACACTGGCAGGACTGATGAGGGAGGGGCAGCAATGCTCACGGGAGGTATCACTACCTGACTCAGATGACGAGGCTCCCGATGACCTATTTCCTGACAAGCTGCTGGAAGAGTTGTCCGAATCTTGCGTGATGGCAGAAGATCCTGCTTATAAAAGCATAAGCATAAACGATAATAATAATTCAGGAGATAATATAAGCGTAAGCAAAAGCTTAAGCTTAAGCTTAAGCAGAGAAAATACAACTTGCCAGGGGCATGAAAAGGAGGGTTCGCCATGTGGCTCAAGCTCAAAGAAGAACAAAGCTTAGAAGCATCCATCGACATCTCAACCATTAAAAGCGTCGCCAAGCACTGGACAGGCAGCCATCTTGAACCCTGTCTCGGAGAGGGATGCCCCTGTTGTCTCAAGGGACTGCCACGACGCTGGAGATATCAGGTCAACCTCTTTACAGATGGTGAGGAGCAGAACTGGGAATTCGGAGAGGAATCGATGAAGGATATCCAGCGGATAAAACACAACGGTAACCAGGTACAGGTTACCATTACCAGGAACGGAAAAGGAAAGGGCACCCGCTATCGAGTTCTGCAGGGTAGTGCACAGAATGATGAACAGGGGGAAGATGAAGCGGAGTTGAAGACTAAAGGTAGTACCGGGAAATTGCGCGTGGTAAATAAATATACCACTGGAAGATATGGCCACCTGGTCAGGCATTAGGGCATGAAGAGAAAGAGTGTCGCAGGGATTTCGTGATGGAATCTATTGATAGAAAGGAGACGTCAGCTATGAAAAACAGGTTGAAAGTGCTGCATGTAGCGTTGGATAGAGGGAACTACGAACTGGCGGCACATGCGCTGGTCTATGGTTTGGTGAAGGCGAGCATAGAGAGGAAGGACAAGGAAAATCAAAGATACAAAATAAAAAATTCAAGAGTAGC
>CAYPSP010000141.1:0-3928 GCA_964413335.1 uncultured Dehalococcoidales bacterium | reverse complement strand
TACATATAAATATTGGAATAAGTTTTACATTAACATATCCACTTACTGCTCTTCTTATTGCAACGCTACTTTCATCGTTACCACAATCAGCAATAGCCTTTAGTATTCTGCTAGTGGGGATATATTCCCTCGTGATGCGGCATAATAACATAGCTATTTTCATTACTCTCGTTTATTTCTTCGCTGTTCCATTACTGCTTAGTCCTGTATTAATAGAACTCCTGCCACTGACAGCCACACCTCCAGACTACTGGCTTTCAGCAAGGCTATCCATATTATTAGTAATACCAATGTTTCCTCTGTTAATTAGCAGCATTAAAGAGAAAGCAATGACCCTGGTTAGTATCAATATGATTAAACAAGATAGTGAGTCAGCCTCTGCTACTCTATCCGGAAACAACGATTCTAAGAATGAAATAGAACATATAAATCGAAGAGAGCTCAGTTTAACCGCAAAAGCGTTAATTGCAGCCATCGTATCGACTACAATTGCTTTCATTCTCATCGGAAATTTAAGCATGGCAATAGTAAGTATCATGTTGTTTCTTTTCCTCGTTGGGATATTGATATATATCCTGAAAAACATGCCCCTGTCACCGTTAGCAGTCGAACAGGTAGAAATCCAACTTATCGCTGGAAATACAACGAAGTTACCAGTAACAATTGCACGCAATACTAAATTTCCTCTCCACGTATTTATTGATTATAGCTGTTCCTGGTTTCATTCAGACAGAAGCAGCATCATGAGTCTGGGTAGTGAGGCAAAACTCAACTTCACTATTAATCCATCACTATCAGGTCCATCGTTACTATGGTTCGAGGTACTATCTACAGACCAATGGGGACTTATTAAAACCAAGCAAAAAATTGAACCTGTTAAACTATACGTTATTCCCCGTGCCAGATATGCCGAGTGGCTTGCAAGGAAATACCTGGAAGAGACGGCACCGGGGGCTGAGGCTCGGGCTTTTACAGATACACCAATCTCAATAAGAATGATGCACATGCGTGGTGTGGAATACGACACAAGTCAGCTATACCAACCAGGTGACAGGATGAAGGACATTGACTGGAAACATACCGCAAAGAATGGCCAGATCGTTGTCAAGAAATACACAGAGGAGACAAGACACATGGCAATAATCGCTGCCAGCCTGACAGGAGCAGATGCTGATGAGGTAGATAAATTGGTTTATGACTTTATCAGCACAGCATTAACACTGGCAAGGGCAATAATACCAACTTCAATAGCAGCCTACAACCATGAACGTGTTCTGGCAGCTACCCCATATCTTGAACCCCGGAGCCTGGTCAGAAAAGCACTCGAATTAAGTCAGCAAGTGGTGCTGATTACACCTGCAAAAAGATACCTTAATCCTACGGATATCAGACAACTGAGGATCTCTCTAAGGCAACTGGAAGGTAAAACATTGGAGGCAGCTAAAAAATTAAGGAACATCCTGGAAATTGAGATGATGGCAATAGAAGAAAGGGCCAGAAACCATCCACTAAAAGAGGCGCTGGACCATATTACTGGACACAACCCAACTCCAGCCACAATGGCAGTCATTTCCGGAGGAAGACAAGATGATGAGGCTCTGTCGCATATACTTGAACAAATGGAAAGAAAGGGGCATAGAGCTATAATGCTTAATACCCCAACCATCAGGCCAAGCAATCACAAATGAATAAAACTCAATAGCAATATTGCAGTTTTTCGAGGGGAGTATGCATATAAGGTTTAATAAGATGTTTATAAGGATCATAAAGGAGTAACTCTGGGCTTTGTCGCAATGCTAGATAGTATTATTAATAAAAAAGTATCTTCTCTTGAGTTTTCATTATCAGCAATAGTTGCCAAATGGTATTCAGGAGAGTTAGGATTCTTACTATTAGCCAAGCATCTCGATATCAGAAGCAGAATCCAGGAGCTGATTATCATTGAGAAATAGAAAAATAGTCTTTTTTGTGATCAGTATACTGAGCATGGTTATCTGTTTTTTTAAAATATGCGCTCCATCAGTATTGGCTCTGGATTTAGATCCGAAGAATTATTTTGATGTCACTTATAATACGAGGCTTAGCAAGACTCATATTCAGACAGGTGAAACATTTAATCTAATCATAGAGGGCACAGCCACCTGTATTAAGGACCTTCCTATTGGAATAGACAGGGCTGAACTTGCTCTAAGGCTAAACGCTTATAACAAGGATAGTAATACCCAAATAGTCCTGATAGATGCCTTCGTAATTAGCATAGACCCGTTTCCTGACTGGGAAAATGACTCTTACCAGTTTCAACAAAGTATTAACTTGGTATTACCTCCTAATAGCGATGGGGGGAACTACGACATACTTGGACAGCTTGTAAGCGCAAGGATTGATGGATGGGATATTACTGATTTAATTCCATCAGACCTCTTCACCTTTAACTTCGGTACCTTAACATATGATAGCGCAACGCCAACATCTCCTATTGAGATAATGATGAATATCAGCCCCCGGCAGGTTAGTCCTGGCGAGGCTGTTACTATAGCAGTTCAAATCAGAAACAACACATCTATTGAAACATACTATGTTCTCAAAATATCAGTGAATGGAATATTACAGGACCATCGAGAAATCACTCTGGCTCCACTAGAAATAAAACCAGTTACTTTAATAATAGAAAGATATGAAGAAGGTGATTATATCGTGTCCTTTAATGGCCACAGCGATAAGTTCAGCGTAGTAAAATCTTCTCCTAGGCCAGTATATTTACTTACTCAAAATCGGTTACTTGTACTTTTATTGCTGTACGTGATTATATTTATTTTGTAATAATCTCCTATTTATGATTTTATTATAGTCTAATACTGATCTAGTGTTGACAATAGTTGTTATTTCGCGCTAGTATTCCAATTAGGGGCGGTGGGCTATGTATAAAAACAGATATGGCATCAAAGTAATACATCTAAGCATACTGGTCGTGCTAATGTTATCTGTATCTTTATTACCAAGCACATCTATAGTCAAAGCTGACGATGGAGACCAAATAGAGTATGACGCAACCACCCTTGAAAACTGGTTTACCTCCCAGATTGAATCAACTGAAACCACACTCTCTACGGCACCAGACATTGTACTTGATGCCCCAACACATAGTATGACCCTTAATATGGGAATGACTACTCGTCTGACAACAGTCGATTTAAATAACGTAAAATTAACTTTCGACGGTAGCAATGAGATAGAAATATCTGGTGAACTGTCCCTATTAGAAAAAAGGCCAAGATTTTCCTGTGATATTGAAATTGAATGTGCCCTTGCAGATAAGATTCCACAGATAACATCGATAAGCAATCTGGTAATTGCAGGTTTCGAAGCCAATTGGGCTACGGGTGATCTAGACACAATTGCTAACTATATAAATGAGGCAATACATATTAGTGGACTCAGGGAGGATGCCCTAGGAGGAGACCTGACCGGAATGGATATCGTAGACGATGGTGGAGCAAGGCTGGAAATGTCATGGTCAGGTGGTTCAGTGAAGAGAAGCGCTGCTGAAATTAAGGACAAGCTAGATGATGCCGCCATTCAGTTAATTGATGATATCAATGATTACTTTCAGAATGGCTATGATGAAGGCAAATGGTCAGTTGATGTGAACATCAGCACTGATACTTTGACTGTTGAAACAGAATACACCTATCTTGGAGTTACAAGCGGTGTAGAAAACATGGATATAACATTTAATGGGTTGACTGCAACAGTTACCGATGCCGTTATATCCATTGGTGAAAGAGAGGCAACTGTCTCTGGTACAGGAGAGATCGGCTGTGAATGCTACGTGCCTGATTTGGAAATAACCAGTATTAGTATAGATGATGGAGACCTTGGCTTTGGAGAATGGATTGAAGGTGATGCTGCTGTAAACTCTGCGATAAGA
>CAYPSP010000140.1:0-3961 GCA_964413335.1 uncultured Dehalococcoidales bacterium | reverse complement strand
GCAATAGCTCTGCTAAAGGGCTACTGCTCCTTTTTTTGTGTCTACTCTCTATGCTGCCTATGTGGTCAGTCATCACAATGTCTTGTTGACAGGATGGGTTAGGTGTATACTTAAGCCTCAAAATAACAGAAACTTAGATGGATGCATTTCCATTTATTTATCAAATGGGATGGTTCAGAAAGCGATAAATAGTTAGTGCAATCGGAGATTTTGTGTGACAGTGGACTGAAGCGATGCATATCGATAATCTTAGAATATTACCTGGAAATATGGTTTAAGTAGCACGAATGGGTACGAATGAGAACAAATCATCAGGATACCGAAATAAATAATGTGAATAAGGAGGTTATCAATGCCTAAGAAATTATTGAAACTGGTTCCATATATTTGTCTGATACTCGTTTTGAGTCTAACTACAGTATTAGCAGGTGGCTGTGCATCAACAGATGAGGGAATGTACAAGGTTGGCATTAGCCAGATTGTTACTCACCCTGCGCTGGATGCTACAAGACAGGGTATTATAGACGGTTTGGCAGAAGAAGGTTACATAGAGGGTGAGAATATTGAGTACGACTATCAGAATAGCGAAGGTGACATGTCACTCGTTGCCTCAATTGCCCAGAAATTTGTTTCTGATAAAATAGACCTGATTGTGTCTATCGCTACTCCAAATAGTCAGGCGGCAATAAGTGCTGCTGAAGGAACGGATATACCTGTTGTTTTCTCAGCGGTCACTGACCCTGTTGGAGCCGAACTGATTGGTGATTGGAACTCTCATCCTGACGAGAATGTAACCGGGGTTAGCGACATGATAGTTGTTCAGGATGATGTCGAGTTAATACTCGCAATTGTACCCTCGGCTAAGAAAATAGGTACTTTATACAATGCAGGCGAGTCCAATTCGGTCTTTTTGACAGAAAAGCTGAACGAGGCCTGTGATGCCAAAGGTATTGAAGTAGTTGAAAAAACAGTAGCTACCAGCGCTGATGTACTAGCTGCTGCTCAATCTCTGGTCGGCCAGGTGGATGCTATCTGGGTCGGTACGGATAACACGGTAGTCAGCGGACTTGAAGCCTTGATAGGTGTGTGTGAGGATAATGACATACCTTTCTTCCCCGCCGATGATCCTTCGATTGAAAGGGGTGGTATTGCTGCCTATGGTTTTGATTATTATGATGTAGGTGTGCAGACTGGACGAATGGTCGCCAGGGTACTGGATGCAGGTTCGGCAAATAATATAAAGGTAGAAAAAGGAGAGATAATCAGTCTCTCTATCAACACAAAAGCTGCTGAAAGCATGGGGGTTACTATTCCCCAAAACCTTATAGATAAGGCTGCTGTTAATTACGGGGTATAATTTCACCACGAGGTGAAGTAACAGTTAAATAAACAAGTTTCGCATTTTTAGTGTGGAGGTAGGCCCGTGTGGAAGTAATAGGTAATTTGCTGTCTATTTCTTTATATGAGGGGCTGGTATATGGTTTTGTAGCCATAGGTGTATATATTACTTTCCGTGTGCTTGCCTTCCCTGACCTTACTGTAGATGGTAGCTTTCCACTTGGCGGATCTGTTGCCGCTGTCCTTATAATAAACGGCGTTAATCCCTGGCTGGCTACTCTGGCTGCTTTAGGTGCCGGGCTCATTGCCGGGTTAGGAACCTCGTTATTAAATACAAAGCTTAGAATAAATGCGTTGCTTGCAGGTATTCTGGTGATGGTAGGCCTTTATTCCATAAACCTCATGATTATGGGTCGGGCGAATATCCCCCTACTTCGCGAAGTGACTATATTTGACCAATTTGCTCAATTTTTGAATACGGGTACGAGTATCGGCCTTGCCATAGTGTTTGTATTGATACTGGCAGCAATAATTCTTACAGTGTTAAACTGGTTCCTGCGTACTGAAATTGGCCTGGCGCTGAGGGCTACCGGTCAAAACCAGCAGATGGTACGCGGATTCGGTGGTGACACTGATATGACCACGATTCTTGGTGTATCTATCTCCAATGGCTTTGTGGCACTTTCAGGGGCTATCATAGCTCAAAACCAGGGATTTACGGATGTTGGGATGGGAATCGGCATGATAGTACTTGGGTTAGCTTCGGTAATAATTGGTGAAGGCATCTTTCGTCCAAAGAGAATCACGTCTGTAATTCTGGCGGTAATGGGTGGAGCATTCATATACCGGTTGTTTATAGGTGTTGCTCTTAGATTGGGGCTGCCTCCAACTAATTTGAAGTTGATTACAGCCTTACTGGTAATAATCGCCCTGGCTATACCCTATATACAGAAGAGAATAAGGCATGAATGGGTACCTCCTGCAGCCAGGATGTAGAGGAGCATATTTACGTGAGTGGAAATCACAATTTATTACAACTCAGGGGGGTTAGCAAGATATTTGGGAGGGGTTCAGCTGATGAAGTTACCGCGCTGAACAAAGTCGATATAGGGATTAATGCTAAAGACTTTATTACTGTCATCGGTAGTAACGGTGCTGGTAAAACAACCATGCTTAATGTTATTGCCGGTGTATATCCCCCTGAAAGGGGTGGGGAAATCATTATCAATAGCCGGAATGTTACCAATCTCAGCGAATGTAAGCGAGCTTACTACGTTGGGCGGGTGTACCAGGACCCGCAAATTGGCACCGCTGCCAATATGACAATCGAGGAAAATATGTCCCTGGCAATGTTACGCGGACAATCAAGAGGTTTGAGTGTTGCTAGCAATAAGAAAAACCACGAGCGGTTTTGCATGGCGCTGGAACCACTGGGTCTCGGACTGGAGAACAGGCTAAATGTGCCAGTTGGCGTCTTATCCGGTGGACAAAGGCAGGCACTATCTATCGTCATGGCGACACTAAGTAATCCGTCTCTGTTGTTACTTGACGAGCATATATCCACACTTGACCCTAATACGGCTCGCTCGGTACTTGAGTTTACAAGAATGATTATCGAACGAGAGAATATAACGGCTATAATGGTAACCCATAATATGGAGATAGCTTTAAAGTATGGAAATCGGTTAATTATGATGCACAAAGGTAGAATAATTGTTGACCTGGACCATACACGGAAAAGCAATCTTACTTTTAATGACCTTATTGCTGCCTTTGAACAGGCAAGTGGCGAAAGATTTACCGATGATAACATATTGCTTAGCAGAACTGAGTCTACCGGTTGAGTAAGTCTGTTTAATATATCAATACGGTGCAGGATAATACACTGGTAGTTTGTATCCCTAATACTGTTTTCACTATGATACATGGATAATTTACGTTATAAACTGGTTGAAAACAACGAAGAACTGCAGGAAGCCCTGGATATCAGGGAGAGGGTTTTTATGGAAGAACAGGGTATTTCTGAAGCCCTGGAGAGAGACGGTAATGATTCGTCTGCGCTACATGTGATAGCGAAAAATGGAGACATTGCAGTAGCTACAGCTAGGGTTAGGTTCCTGAGTAAACAGCAAGCTAAGATGGAGAGAATGGCCATCCTGAAACCTTCAAGGGGTGCTGGTATAGGGAAAGGAATGTTTGCTTTTCTAGAAGAAGAACTGAAGAGAAGAGGCATAGAGCATATAGAGCTCCATGCTCAGTATTACGTTAAAGACTTCTATATAAAGTGCGGTTTTAAAGAAACTGGTTTACCTTTTTTTGATGCTGACATAAAGCATATTAAAATGGAGAAGACTATATAAAAATACTTCTTTATTATCTTTATGAATAATTTGACGAAATTTGTAGTTTAGCAGTTATAATCGCAGGTGAAAAAGTGATAGATATCGGTGAGCTTGACAGCCTAAAAATCACGGTGCTGGCGGAAGATTCTGTACTTTACGAAAGTCCTTACCTGGCGCAGCATGGTATTTCCTTTCTACTCGAAGCAGTCAGCGAGGGAGAAACCAAGAGAATCCTGGTGGATGTTGGTCAGAATTCCCAGGCACTGCTTTACAATATGTCA
>CAYPSP010000139.1:0-3983 GCA_964413335.1 uncultured Dehalococcoidales bacterium | reverse complement strand
TTACATTTGGTGTTACGGGGCCAAGCAAGTGTGTGGTTTCTGCATGTGCGACTGGTAGTCAGTCCATTGGTGAAGCTTTTAGGCTTATACAACATGATGATGCAGACGTAGTAATTACGGGAGGTAGTGAGGCCTATCTAATCCCTTTGGGTATAGCTGGTTTGGGCAGGATGGGAGTGCTATCTAATAGAAACGATGAGCCAGAAAAAGCATCACGTCCATTTGAAAAAAACCGTGATGGTTTTGTGCTTGGGGAAGGTGCTGGCATCCTTATACTGGAAGAACTTGGCTCAGCAACAAAAAGAGGTGCTAATATCTATGCAGAGATTATTGGTTACGGCACCAATATAGATGGCCTGCATGTAACGGCACCCGATGCAGAAAATCAAGCTAAATGTATGAAGTTAGCTTTAAGTGATGCAGGTATTCCGGCCACCAATATTGACTATATAAATGCACATGGCACATCTACTATACTCAATGACCTGGCTGAAACTAAGGCTGTAAAGATTGCTTTTGGGCATCACAGCAAGAATGTAGCGATAAGTTCAATCAAGTCAATGACTGGTCATTTATTGGCGGCTGCAGGTGCTGTTGAAGCTATTTCTACTGTCTTAACAATAAGGGATGGTGTTATTCCACCCACTATAAATTATGAAACTCCCGATCCCGAGTGTGATTTGAATTATGTAGCTAATATTAGCAGGAAGAGGGCGGTAAGAACGGCCTTATCCAATTCCTTTGGATTTGGAGGAATAAATGCCAGCCTTATCTTCAAGCAGTTTGATCAATAAAATATTACTGCCTGGTTCGAGTAATTTTACTTCAGGTAGATTGTCTGATTTTATTCTTCAACTAACGCCGCTACCAGTCCACCTGGTCCAAGATAAGTACCGATGGTTGAGCCAATTATTGATTCGTAGGGCTGCCTCTCTGGGAATGATGAATGCATACAGGTGTCTAGTGATGCTAATTCATCAGGAGTTGTAGCATGAGCTATAGCTATCTCTCTTGGATTGTTGAGCTTATCCATTAATTCGCATATTCTTGATATTGCTTTAGAACGACCGCGCACCCTCTCAATAGGATACACTTCTCCATTTTGTAGCGTTATCAAGGGCTTGATATTAAGGATGGAGCCTAGCAGTGTCTGCGCTTTTCCCAATCGGCCCCCTTTATGCAGATATTCCAATGTGTCTACTGTGGCATAACAGTGTGTTTTAGATATGGTTTGAGTTGTCAGTTCTGTGATTTCATGTAGATTTGCTCCAGCTTGCGCTGCCTTGGCAGCGATAATAACGGTGAGCCCCAGAGCAACCGTTGTTAATTGGGAATCAATTACTTTTATCTGGCAGTCTGTTTCGATAGAATTCTTACTTACAATAGCAGAATTGTAGGTGGCACTGAGCTTGGTTGAGATGTGAATGGAAACAATCTCATTGGTCTTAGTGGCAAACTTGTTATAAACCTCTGTGAATGTCCCTGAGGAAGGGGCTGATGTCTTTGGTAGTTCCTGCGCTGTTGTCAGTCGTTGATAAAAATCACCAGCAGCGATGTCGACCCCATCTTGAAATACTTCCTGCCCAAAATGGATATACAGTGGCACTACAGCGATGTCCAGTTCTTGTGCTACTTTAGCAGGAATATCAGCTGTACTGTCGGTTACAATTTTAACAGTCATATTATCCTCCTTATCTAATCTTCTTCCAGTAATTTGTCTATGCTTTCGCGCAGATTATTTTCGTCAGCGAATGCTCCTAGTTTGAAGTAACGAACGACTCCTTGACTATCTATGAAAAAAGTGACGGGGAAAAAGCGTATGCCATAAGCTGAGCTAGCTTGTTTATCAAGATCCATAGCAACAATAAAATATTGCTCAGTATCGGTAAAGAAATCTGTAATGTTTTCTCGGCTGTCATTAGCGTTGACGGTTAGGATTGTTATTTTATCGGAGTAATCCTTGCTTGCTGCATTGAGATAAGGCATTTCTATTAGGCATGGAGGACACCCTATATGCCAGAAATTAAGTATAACTGGTTTCCCTTGTAACTGTGACAGGGTTACTTCTGTATTAGTTAATGTAGACAAGGTAAAGTTGGGAGCGATTGTTTCTTCATCTGGTGCTACTAATCCCAGTTCATCGGCAGTGGCTGTTGAATTGCAGCCTAACAGGACTATAGCCAATGAAAGTATAATAATGAATAGGAGTGTAGATAATATTTTACTGTTCTTTCGTTTAAAATAATACATTATTGTATTATTACTCATAAAGTTATTATACCTCCCAGGTTTCCTGTCAAAATAAGGATTCCAACTGTAATCAATAACACAGCACTAACTATTGAGGTCACAAGCGCGTGGCGGCTGAGCCACTTTAAGTGGGGGGAAATTGTTCCTATAGCCAGGCTTACTATAAGAAAAGGTATTCCTAGTCCCAGACAATAGGCGACTAAAAGATAAATTCCCTGCCATACTGTTTGTGATGTAGAGGCTAAAGCCAGTATGCCTCCTAATACGGGCCCGACACAGGGAATCCAACCCAGGGAAAATATCGCTCCAATTGATAATGATCTTATATAGCCTGAGCCCTTAGCCTGGTTGAAGCTAAGTCGCTTCTCATAATTCAACCAAGATATTTTGGTGGCAGCTACCAGGAAGAGACCAAACAGGATTAGTAGTATACCTGCTATGCTATTAAGTAAGCTGATGGGGATCATAGCTCCCAGTAGTCCCATAGAAGCCCCCAATAGAATAAAAATTAGTGAGAAACCTGCTATAAAGCTGAGGGTGTGCAGTATGACGTGTCTACGACTTGGGGGGGTGGAACTAAGTACTGATGTGCCAGCTATAGTAGCGAGGTACACAGGAACAAGTGGCAGAACGCAGGGAGACAGAAATGAGAGTATCCCCGCTCCACAAGCTACCAGAAGAGATATATCTGACATTTTAAACCTACCTTTTTATAAATTACTAGTAATACTATTCAGAAGGAAAGATGTAATATAACTAATAAGGGATTTCCTTTTTTATGTTTATTGCTAGTTTGAATTTTTGAATACTAGCATTAACCTGTTTCCAATTCAAATGAATTGTCTATGGAACATGCAATTGTCGTTTTTAATATTTATCTTACAGCCTTCAAATTACTATCACGGCAGGATAATTTGCTATAATGACGTATTATCAATGGGGCTGTAGCTCAGCTGGGAGAGTGCCTCTTTTGCAAGGAGGAAGTCAGGGGTTCGAGTCCCCTCAGCTCCACAAACACAAGGAGGGATCGCATAGAGGTCTAGTGCGGCCGCCTGCTAAGTGGTTACTCCGAGAAATTGGAGTCGTGGGTTCGAATCCCACTCCCTCCGCCATTTTTCACGGATAATATATCTCTACTTGTTTCGCGGGAGTCTCCAAATTTGGTCAAGGATGACTTGATGAAATATTGGATGTGTAGAATACATGTTTATTAGTGTAAGCACCGCACTTGTTGACCAGGGGTGAAAACTAATTATCTGAAAGGGAGAACTTATAATTATTTAAAGTTCTACTAGTTGTCTGCCCTTATTTAATAATTCGATAACTTTTTCTGGGCTATTGGCTTCGGCATATATACGAACTAATGGCTCTGTGCCTGAGAATCGCATAAGCAGCCACGATTTATCAGCGAGTTGGAACAGAAAACCATCTGTTGTCTTTATATTGGTGACTTCGATGCCAGCTATAGTATTTGGTTGAAGAGTACTTAGTTTGCGTATGATTATTTCGCGTTTGTCCTCGGAGACAGGTGAGTCGATTCGGTCATAATAATGTGGTCCAACCTTCTTATACAGGTAAGCCAGAAGTTGAGAAGGGGTTTTCTTTGTTTTAATCATGAAGTCCAGGAAATATAGACCAGCGAGAATAGCATCTCTCTCTGGAATATGGTGACAGAAACCATATCCACCACTCTCTTCGCCTCCAATGAGTGCATTTTTTTGCAACATCAGTGG
>CAYPSP010000138.1:0-3997 GCA_964413335.1 uncultured Dehalococcoidales bacterium | reverse complement strand
GGAACCTCTGTTGAAAGCAAGTCTCGTTATCAGACAGACATCTTTGAATATTCAACCTGATTATCATTTTAAAGCCATCGTTCGTTCTCACCTTCAGATTAAGGCAGAGAAAATGCGACAAAAAGAACACAAGGCAACGTGGTTTTTTAGTTACTATAAACGGTTAACTGTAGCCATGGTCAGTGTTATGGTTGTGTTTCTTGTTGGGGGAGGAGTTTTACTAGCCTCAGCAAATGCCTTGCCTGATGAATCTCTTTATCCAATCAAACTGGCTGGGGAGCAGTTAAGATTAGCTGTGACTTTCACGGAAATAGACAGGGCAAAAGTACACGTTCAATTTGCTGAGCGCAGGGCAGATGAGATGGTAGAGATGGCCTTACAAGGTGAAAGGGATATGGTCTCTACTTTAACGGCACAAATAACTGCTCATATAGGTAGCTTAAATGGGATATGGGAATTCCCGGTTATGCGGGGAGAAAGCGCTAATGTGTTTGCTCCAGCTGAATTACCTGAATCAGTAGAAATAAGAACCTCTGACGAGGATAAAAGTACAGTTGATTTAGAGGAAATATTAAATCAAAGCCGTGAGGAGACCTTTTATATATTACAGGCTGCTTTATATTCGGCTCCTGAGGATCTAAAGCCGATATTGGAACAGGCTATTGAGAATTTGGGGAATGACTATAGTAATGCAATTTCAATTGTGAAAACTGGTTAAGGTTACACTTTAATTAAATGTGATAGAGTATTATAGACAAGGAGTATAATAGGTGTTGTAATTAATATGGCAACAGAGGTTTTTTACCGGAAGTGGCGTCCACAGAGATTGGCTGATGTGATGGGGCAAGAGCCTGTAATTCAGACTTTGCGCTATGCAATAGAGAAGGGAAAGGTGGCTCATGCCTATATTTTTTGTGGCCCTCGAGGTACAGGTAAGACTAGCACCGGTCGAATATTAGCTAAGGCAGTCAATTGCCCTAATCAAGTTCATGGTGAACCATGCAACGAATGCCAGATGTGTAAGGCAATCACAGATGGTAAATCTCTGGATATTATAGAGATAGATGCGGCCAGCAACAGAGGGATAGACGAAGTGCGTAGTCTCAGGGAAAAGGTAAACTATGCACCGGGTAGTGCTCGATATAAGGTATATATAATCGATGAAGTTCACATGCTGACTGAAGCTGCCTCTAATGCTCTATTAAAAACTCTAGAGGAGCCTCCACCACAGGTGATATTTATACTGGCTACAACAGAGCCTCAGAAGGTGTTGTCCACAATTATATCGCGGTGCCAGAGGTTCAATTTCCGTCGCTTGTCTCAGACGGCGATAGTCAATAAACTGGGATTGATTTGTAAGGAGGAGGGGCTTCAGATAGGGATTGATTCATTGAAGCTTATTTCTCATGCTGCTACAGGAAGCCTTCGCGATGCTGAAAACATGATGCAGCAATTGTTTTCTTATTATGGCAGTAGAATCGATTGGGATCAGGTTCAAAAAGCACTTGGTATTAGTAATGATCCTCGGATAATTAAGTTGGCCAAACAACTTATGGCAAGAAATATTTCTGCTGGTCTAAAAACTATCTGTAGTGTTGATAATGATGGTATTGACCTTCGCCAGTTTAATCAGGGATTGGTTCAATATCTCCGTGGCTTACTGATGGTCAAATGCCAATGCTATGAGGCATTAGATGTTACTGATGAAGACTTAGCCTCGATGAAAGAGGTTGTAGCTGATACTGGTTTTGGATATTTGCTACAGGTGATAAAACTCTTCTCGAGCATGGATATTCGCTGGGATGGTTACTCTACTTTACCATTGGAATTAGCTTTCGTAGAAGGCGTGTTATCCACCTTTGACTCAAGAGAAGGAGGAGCGACAGAAACGTTGGGAGATATCAGGTCTATTGATTCAAAGTATAAAGAAATGCAATCCTCTAAAAGTAAAGTTAAAGGGAAAATTGCTTGTTCTGGGCAACAATTTAATCAAGTTACACAAAAAGAGGCTACAGATAATATTGATAATACCACTCAAACTGTGGTATCAAGAAATGTGGTGGAGACTGGAGATATAGAGGTGGGGGTAGATACCTCGAAAGAGCTTGACCATACTGCGAGAGATGCTTCATCGTCGGAAGATGGAGATAGTATTGGGATTTACGAAGTGACGGAAAATAATCAAGATATTGATTATGTGCGTAGTCGTTGGCAGGAACTTATTAATTCACTGCGAGGAGAGGGTTCTGGTGGAACTCTAGATGCTTTCTTGCGTAGTGCCTGTGAGCTTGTGTCTTTAAAAGATAACACACTAGAACTAGGGTTTTATCATTCTTTCCACAAAGAAAAAATTGAAGAGAATGAATATAGACGACTGGTGGAGAAAAAGCTTAAAGAAGTCTATAATCAACCATATAAAGTGAGATGTATTTTGTTTGATAAGAAAAAAGGCAACAGCTCCTCTCAACCAAAGGGACAGAGTGCTGTGGTCAGAGCTGCATTAGAAATGGGAGCGGAATTAAAAGATGGATAAATCAATGTTACGCCAGGCGAGACAACTTCAAGCAAAGATGGCTAAAATACAGGAGGAATTAGGGGATGTCGTTGTGGAGGCTACCAGTGGTGGTGGGGTTGTAAAAGTGGTCATGAACGGGCATCAGAATGTGCAATCGGTAGAAATACTACCCGAGACAGTTAATGCTGAAGATGTTGAGATGTTGCAGGATTTAATAGTAAGCGCTGTTAACGAGGCTATTGCAAAGTCTCAAGAAGTTGCCAATAAACAGCTCGGTCTCTTAACCGGTGGGCTTAATATACCGGGGTTACCTTAACTAAAGATGGTGGTTATTGTAGGGCCTGTAGAAAGGCTAGTTGAGGAATTTAGTAAACTACCTGGAATTGGACCCAAAAGTGCCCAAAGATTGACCTATCACCTATTACGCAGTCCTGATAAAGACGCTCGTGACTTGGCAGAGGCAATAATATCTTTAAGGGAGAAAATACACCTTTGTCCAGTATGTTTTGGTATCACTGATAGGGAGCTTTGTGTTGTTTGTCAAGATGAGGGACGTGACCACTCTAAGATATGTGTTGTAGAGCATCCTTCAGATATTCCACCCCTTGAGCGCACTGGGAAATATCATGGTGTATATCATGTACTCCATGGAGCAATTAATCCAGCACGGGGAATGGAAGGTGATAATCTAAAAATAAAAGAATTGATTTCTCGTCTGGAGGGAGATGTAGTTGAAGAGGTGGTTCTGGCGACAAACCCTAATTTGGAAGGAGAAACTACTGCCATGTACCTTCGAAGATTGATTATGCCTCTAGGCATTCGCATCAGCCGTTTGGCTCGTGGCTTACCATTTGGTGCTGATTTGGAATATGCGGATGATGTGACACTAGGTCAATCTATTGAAGAGAGGCGAGAGTTCTAGAAAGAATGGATGAGAACGTCGCGAAATTACCAGGCTCATGCTGTTATTATTAAGCAGAGCAAGTTTGGCGAATTTGATAAAATTCTCACGATTTATAGCTCAGAGTTTGGGAAATTACCGGCGGTTGCTAGGGGGGCGTGTCGACCTGGTAGTAAATTGGGAGGTAATGTAGAACCACTAACCTACAGTCTATTGATGCTTGCTAGAGGGCGCAATCTTGATATTATTACACAGAGTCAATGTATTGATGGGTTTGCAGGGTTGAAGACTGATTTGTGGCGTACTTCCTGTGCCCTTTACATACTGGACCTAGTTGACTCTTTTACAGTACAGAACAGTGAGAATAAACCTCTATTTAATTTGCTGATTGACACACTGCATAGTTTAGGTAAAGAAGGTGATGATGGTGAAATACTGTTACGTTATTTTGAACTTAACCTACTGCATTATTTAGGCTATCGTCCTCAGTTATATCGTTGTACGATCTGCAATTCTTTGCTCCTGTCCGAAGTGAATTATTTTAACCCTAGCTTAGGTGGAGTTGTATGTCCAAACTGCCG
>CAYPSP010000137.1:0-4076 GCA_964413335.1 uncultured Dehalococcoidales bacterium | reverse complement strand
AAAATGGAATCATATCTGTTTCTATATGGAATCATTGTCCTGGCAATAATAATGGTTCTTTCACAAGCGCTTAAAATTTTCCAGGAATATGAAAGAGGAGGTGTGTTTCGTCTTGGTAGGTTTTTGGGGTTACGTGGACCAGGTCTTGTCTTTCTAATACCTTTTATTGAACGCATGCGAAAGATTGATATCAGGGTAATAACGATGGATGTACCACAGCAAGAGTGCATGACTAAAGACAATGTTACTGTTACAGTCGATGCAGTTGTTTATTTCCGTGTTATTGACGCTGGAGCCGCTATCCTCAAGGTTAATAATTATATAAAAGCCACACACCTGCTAGCCCAGACAACCTTACGAAATGTAGTTGGTCAATCTGCGTTAGATGAGTTACTGTCTCAGCGGGAACAGCTTAACGAAAAAATGCAGAAAGTTGTAGATGAAGGTACCGACCCCTGGGGAATTAAAGTAAGTATGGTGGAAACCAAAGAAGTGCAATTACCTGAATCAATGCAACGCGCCATGGCAGCTCAGGCTGAAGCAGAAAGGGACAGGAGAGCTAAAGTGGTACATGCTGAAGGTGAGTATCAGGCGGCACAGAAACTGGCTGATGCTGCACGAATAATGTCTTCTGAACCCGCTGCACTACAACTTCGCTACCTGCAAACGCTGGGTGCTATTAGTAATGAGCGCAGTAGTACCGTTATATTCCCATTACCAATGGAGTTACTTACCGCTTTTTTAAGTAAACCTAAAACGGAAAATAAATAAACAGTTAAACCGAGAGTGCCTGCACTAATAAAGTGCAGGCACTCTTACAACTTCGTTGCAACATTTTCCTGTTTATTTGTTCACTTCTCTTTAGCTATGTCGCATTCAAGGCAAGCAACTGCCAATTATTTCGTGTAGAGATCTAATGTTGTTGTCCCTCATGAACTCGTTTATCCCATCTATTATATTTGCGGTAGCATGCAAATCAATCAGGTTTGCGGTGCCAACTTGCACTGCACTAGCACCGCAAGCAAAAAATTCCAGAGCATCAGTAGCACTGACAATTCCACCACATCCTATCACCGGAATATGTACGACTCTGGCCACTTCATATACCATATAAAGTGCTACAGGCTTAATAGCAGGACCTGAAAGACCACCACTAATATTACCCAAGGATGGTTTCCATCTTTTTATATCAATCGCCATACCCCTCAAAGTATTAATTAAAGAAATTGCATCAGCTCCAGCATCTTCTACAGCAATGGCAATATCTGTTATGTTAGTTACATTAGGTCCCAATTTCACTATAATTGGAAAGCTGGTAATGTTTTTAACTGTCTTGATTAATTTAGCTACAATTTTTATATCGGCCCCAAACTGCATTCCTCCAGCCGCAATATTCGGGCAACTAACGTTTATTTCGATTCCACTTATACCACTGACGCCTTCCAATCTCTTGACGACCTGAATATATTCATCGATGGTTTCCCCTGCGACATTCACAATTACTGGTACCTGCCATTTTGCCCATACTGGTGCTTTGTCTCTTATAACTGCATCTACACCAACATTTTCCAATCCTATAGAATTAAGTAATCCGCCAACAGTTTCTATTATACGTGGCTGAGAGTTCCCATTTCTTGGCATAAGAGTCGTGCCTTTACAAATTATGGCTCCCAAACGCTCTATATCAATAAGGTCGCTATATTCTATTCCATAACCAAAGGTACCAGAGGCTGTCATCACAGGATTATTCAGAACTAATCCTTGTGAATGAGATGGAGCAAGTTGCACTGTACAATCTAGATAATCATAATTCATAATTCAATTTTAGCACCGTTTAGGATTTAATATGATGCTGTGTTTTATAGCATTTGGCATGGTAAAATTCAAACTATGAGAGAGACGAGCTACAACATTCGACCAATGATAGAAGCTGATATTGCTGAAATATCAGAGATTGATAAAGAGGCTTTTCCTGGGGAATCAATATTTCGTCCTTTCTCATCCTACAAATCTGAAATTAATAACTCATCAGTCCACTATTCTGTTGCTTATAGCAACAAGCCAGAGGTACTGAGAACAGAAGAGATTAAAACAAGGAAGATATCGTGGTTAAAACGTTTATGGCGATATCGAAAATCAGAATTGTCAGAATTACAATCAACTAATTTCATTACAGAAGATCATATAATTGGCTTTGTCGGCTTATGGATTATGTTGGATGAGGCTCATATTACTGCCCTTGCTACAAGGAATAATTATCGTCGCCAAGGAATAGGCAAAGCATTACTTATATCTGCCATTGAAACCTCTATCAGTTTGGGATCTCAGCTGATTACACTTGAGGTACGTGTCTCTAATGCTATAGCACAGGCACTATATCTGAAATACGGCTTTATTATTGTGGGGAAACGTATTAAATACTACTCAGACAATGATGAGGATGCCCTATTAATGAGTATCGAATCTACTAACTCTGCCAATTTTCAATCTCAATTTCGCAAATTGAAAGAAGTCAATAGCCATCTTTAGAAGCCTTACGAAATTTATTTAAATCAGCTGTTTGTTTTATTAATATCTGTTCTTGAATACCCTTGGATATACTTTGCTAGATATTGATTAAGTAACTTCAGTGCTGCTTCAGCAACGTTTTCTCTGTTTTCTTCGCGACTACCGGATAGTAAAATTTTTTTATATATGTCCGTGTAGTTAGATGACAATCCAATATAAAACAATCCAATTGGCTTGTTAATACTACTTCCCGTAGGACCTGCGATGCCTGTATCTGAAATACAAATATCTACATTTAATAATATTCGTGCACCTTGAGCCATTTCTATAGCCGTTTCCTGAGATACAGCACCATACTTTTCCAGTGTCTCATTTTTAACACCCAATACATTGTTTTTTATCTCATTGCTATAAGCTACAAGAGCACCTTTGAAGTAAGCAGAACTACCTGGCACACTGGTCAATTTAGCAGCTATCTTACCTCCAGTTGCTGACTCAGAGGTAGCAATAGTCAACGACTTCCCTGTTTTCTTCTGATATTCGGCAACTAATCTGGCTGTCTGAACCTCTTGTTTTATCATGTGCTATTTATATAATAATGTGTTCTAATACTGTAAATTTAATTATCTCTAACGTGGTACGGTAAATAAAAAAAGAAACTTTCTGGCAACGACATATTTTCCCGAAGGGTTGCCCCTTAAGTATCGTCTGCGCTGGAGCGTTTCACTTCCGTGTTCGGGATGGGAACGGGTGGTGCCACTCCGCTAGAGTCACCAAAAAATTTCTCGTATCAGTATTATAATATATAGTCAATGAATATTCAACTAGCGCCAATAATTGCTGCTAACAATGCAACTCAATACTATATTGGCTGCAGCGGTTGGTACTATAATCATTGGCATAGTCTTTTTTACCCAGCAGAATTGCCAAAATCAGAATGGCTTCCATTTTATGCAAAACAATTCAATACAGTAGAGCTAAATAGCAGTTTTTACCACATACCTTCGGAGGAAACATTAAAAAAATGGCGAGAATCAACACCTGATAATTTCGTATTTTCTGTTAAAGTAAGCCGCTTTATTACTCATATTAAAAAACTAAAAAATTCTGAGCTTGCTCTAAATAAATTCCTGTACCGAGCATCTATTTTGCAAAATAAGTTGGGTCCTTTGCTATATCAATTACCACCCAAAATGAAACGAGATGACGATATACTATGCGAATTCATTTCTTTATTGCCTGGCTGCTATCGCCATGTATTTGAGTTCCGCCACAAATCATGGCTCAATATATCAGTATTTAATATCTTGCGTAGATATAATATCGGCTTCTGTATTTGCGATATGCCTGATATTGATTGCCCTCTAATAACTACCAGCGACTTTGCTTATTTTCGTTTTCATGGTAGTCAAAAACTATACTCAAGCCATTATTCAAACAACGAACTCTCCCAATGGTCTCAGAAAATTATTCAACTATCCCAAAAAGTTAAAGCCATCTATATATATTTCAACAATGATGCAGAAGCTTTTGCTGCCTGGCGAAGCAGTGCCGAAGGAAAAACTTTT
>CAYPSP010000136.1:0-4087 GCA_964413335.1 uncultured Dehalococcoidales bacterium | reverse complement strand
GGCACCACGTTCTCCTCTTATTTCTAATAAGTATAAACTAAGCAATGCAAAGACCTGGTGCTGATTCAGGAAATGTCCGTTTTCATCTATGATTCCAATACGGTCAGAGTCGCCATCGGTGGCTAATCCAATATCAGCCTTTTGCTCGACCACTAATTTAGAGAGCTTACCAAGGTTCTTGGTGATTGGTTCTGGATTAATGCCAGGGAAAGAAGGATTTCTTTCCCCATTGATCTCTCTGACTTCTATTTCTCCCCCTTCAAGAATTTCCTTAAAGTAACCAGAACCAGCGCCAAACATCGAATCGATGATAACTTTCAGCTTGTGCTGGCGCAGCTCTTTTATATCAATGAGCTGAAATAATTGTCTGAAGTAACTTGGAACTGGGTCCAGATAATTTAGGAGAGCTCTTTCCATGGCTTCATTTAGTGTTAGCTTCTGAGTGGATGATTTAAGCTTACCGGTAGTTAATTGGTGGATGTTCTGTTCTACCTGTGAGATTATTTCGCTTGGAGCGCTGGCACCCTGTTGGGTTTTATATTTAAAACCATTCCAAGAAGCTGGGTTATGGCTGGCAGTGATGATAATAGCCCCGGCAGAGTTGGTGCTTAATACACTATAACTCACTACTGGAGTAGGAGCGGATTTTGAACATAAATGGACCTTAATATTATTGCTGGTTATTACCTCAGCAGCTGCAGCAGCAAAATGCTCTGAGGCAAAACGGGTGTCATAGCCAATAACCAATCCATATTTACTGAGACCATTCTGCTTCAGATATTCTGCTACTGCCTGGGAGCAGATGCGAACGTTGTCAAAGGTGAAATCCTCTGCAATAATTCCTCGCCATCCATCTGTTCCAAAGCTAATTGCGTTTTTAGTCATGTTAACTGATTGTCAACCCTGCTTCAGATTTTAAAATAGCTGCTTTGTCTGTCTTCTCCCATGGAAGTCCAATATCTTCCCTGCCGAAATGTCCATAAACGGCAGTCTGACGATAGATGGGACGACGTAGTTCCAGGGTTTTGATTATAGCTTCAGGACGAAAATCAAAGTGTTTGTGGATAAGTTCCAGTATCTTTTCATCATAAACTCTTCCTGTTCCATAGGTCTCTATAGATAAAGACAGTGGACGTGCTTTACCAATGACGTAAGAAACCTGGAGTTCGAGGTAATCAGCGAGACCAGCAGCTACTAGGTTTTTAGCGGTATACCTAGCCATGTAGGCTGCGGAGCGATCAACTTTAGTAGGGTCCTTTCCAGAAAAGCATCCTCCTCCATGTCTACATATGCTGCCGTAATTGTCCACTATAATCTTGCGTCCAGTAAATCCAGTATCACCCACGGGGCCGCCAGTGACAAACCGTCCAGTACCATTGATATAAATTTCAGTTTGATCATCTATGAACTCGGAAGGTATTACCTCATCGATTACGTGTGTTTTGAGGTCTTGCTCAATAGTTTGCAGTGTTACGTCTGGATCATGTTGGGCACCAAGAACCAGGCATTTAACTCTCTTTGGAGACCCATGGCAGTATTCGATGGTGATTTGAGATTTGCCATCAGGACGAAGGTATGAAATGATGTTTTCTTTTCTCACTTTGGCCAATCGCTGGCACAATCTATGTGCTAGCATACTGGGGAGGGGCATAAGCTCTGGTGTCTCTATACAGGCGAAACCGGCCATTATCCCCTGGTCGCCAGCACCTGTCTTATCCAGAATTGTATCGTTTGATTCGCCTGTTTTTAGCTCTAAAGATTGATTTACCCCCGCAGCAATATCACCAGATTGCTGGTTGAGGGAAACCAGGACTCCACAAGTTCTGTAATCAAAGCCATAATCTGGTTTGGTATACCCTGCATCTTTAATAACGCCACGCACTATTTCGGGAATCTCCACGTAGCAATCGCAAGATATCTCTCCTAAAACAAACACCATTCCCATAGCGGCAGCAACTTCACAGGCTACATGGGCAAAAGGGTCTTTTTCGAGCATGGCGTCCAGGATGGCATCAGATATCTGGTCACATAATTTATCGGGATGTCCTTCAGTTACTGATTCCGAAGTGGCTAAATAAGAACTTGCATGATTGAAGCTATTTTGCATTTATACTCCTTAAACAGAACAATCTAATTATTATTATTTTATGTTCCTGATTCCCAGCTATTAAGGTACTTCTCTTGTTTCTCAGTTAATGAATCAATAGCGATACCCATACAACCAAGTTTTAAAAGCCCTATGTTTTTGTCAATTACTTCTGGGACGGGGTAGACATCCGGTTTAAGGATGCCCGCGTTTTTAACCAGATATTCTGCAGATAGTGACTGATTAGCAAAGCTCATGTCCATGACGCAGGCTGGATGTCCTTCTGCAGCAGCCAGATTAATGAGCCTGCCTTCTGCTAATACATAGATGTGTTTTTCACTTGCCAAGGTATATTCATCAACAAAAGGGCGGATTGTTCTTTTTGAAATTGCTATATTTTCCAGTGCAGGGATATTTATCTCCACATTGAAATGTCCGCTGTTTGCCATGATGGCCCCATCTCGCATCTGCTTAAAATGAGCTTCATCAATGATGCTGGTATCTCCTGTAGAGGTAATAAAAACCTCACCTATCTTGCATGCTTCCATTAATGGCATGACCTGATACCCCTCCATTGCCGCCTCCAGTGCACGGATGGGGTCAACCTCAGTGATGATAACCTGTGCACCCATTCCATGTGCTCGCATAGCTATTCCTCTCCCACACCATCCATAGCCACAAACAACTACTTTTCTCCCTGCCCAAAGTATATTTGTGGCTCTGGTAATGCCATCTATTGTACTTTGCCCGGTACCATAGCGATTATCAAAGAACTGTTTGGTCTGCGCGTCGTTTACCGCAATTACCGGGTAAAGTAATTTTTTGGCTCTGGCCATGTTTTTTAGTCGTATAACTCCTGTAGTGGTTTCTTCAGTACCACCGATGACTTTACTTGCATCGTCTGCATATTCTTTATGCAAAATGGAGACTAAATCGGCACCATCGTCCATGGTAATTTGTGGTTTGTGAGCTAGTGCGGTTATGATGTGCTTGTAATAAGTTTTATTGTCCTCTCCCTTGATAGCATTGACCGGGATTCCATAATCAACCAGCGCTGCAGCCACATCATCCTGAGTACTGAGAGGATTTGAAGCGCAAAGAACCAGGTCAGCCCCGCCTTCTTTAAGAGTGAGGGCTAGATTGGCAGTCTCGGTGGTAATGTGAAGACAGGCAGAGATACGCAATCCATCTAAAGGCTTTTCTTTGCTAAACCGCTGCTGGATTTGCTTGATAACTGGCATTTCTTTACCTGCCCATTCAATACGAAGCTTACCATCATTAGCTAGAGAGGAATTTTTAATATCATAATTTTGCATTCTTGCTTTTACCTCTTTCTTTTATTGTATTTAACCAAGCTTGGTTTCAGGGATATTTACGTTTTGAAATCCAAATTGAGTCGCAACCAAATCGGGAATGTTTATCGTCCCCATAACCAAAGGATTTTGGTGGCAATCACTACCTCCAGTCATTAATAATTTATTTCTTTTACAAAATTTAATGTAGTGTGCAGTGGTTTTTGCATTGTTACGTATATGCCAGCACTCTATTCCATCAATGTATTCTAGCATGTATGTTTCAATAATCTTTGTTTGTTTTTTCAAAACTGGCGTAACTCTTAATAAAGATGTTCCGTTCGGGTCGTTGGGATGTGCATGTATTAACTTACCGCCGGCGTTTCTGATTAAGTTTGATGCTTCAGCGAGTGAGAGTGGATATTTGGGTATATCGCATTTGATCAGATATTTTTCAAATGCCTCTTGTATACTTCCTACAATGTTCTTCTGAATTAAATATTTTGCTATATGGGGGCGGCCGAATACTCCGTCAGCGCTTGCTTGTATATTGTTAATGTCTTGTTCACTGAGTCGTGTGATACCTTCCCTATCAAATTCAGCATTCAATCTCTCAAGGATCAGGTATCCCCTCTGTTTTCTATGTTCCTTAATTAGTTGTAGTTTGTCCTTGAGGTTTTTATTGTTAATATCGTATTGATTACCCAAA
>CAYPSP010000135.1:0-4105 GCA_964413335.1 uncultured Dehalococcoidales bacterium | reverse complement strand
TTAAAAAAGTTGGTGGATAGTCTACTAAAGCCTTTAACACCTGTTCATCATCTAAATTTTGCCCGTTGGTGGAGAGAAAGGTAACCACTCCCCGATTATGAGCCAGGCGAAGAATATCGGACAAGTGCGGGTGAAGCAACGGCTCTCCCCAGCCCCACAGGCTGGCAGTCAGCAGATAAGGGGCGACTTCGTTCATTAGCCTTTCGAACAGAGCAGGCTTTATGGCTGCTGGCCGACGCTCAAGCCTACCCGTACCCGTCGGACAAACTTTGCAATTGAGATTGCAGTAATTGGTCAACTCTATGTGTAGATTAACAGGCCAGCTCCACGGGCTCAGTCGGCGGTGGAGCAAGTTGGCTCCCGACCTCAGCAGGTTCAGCCGCTTCGCTAGTGGCATCCGCCTGGACTGCACTGGCATAAGGTCGTATTCGAAATCATAGCGGCCACGCATTAAAATGTCAGTAAAAATTTGCGGTGCCTTTTTTAAGTACTTCCAGCGATCTCCTATTCTCACCTGTCTCCATCCCCTCAGTTATATAGGCTAATTTGCCGTGCTGGTTAAGTGCCTTTAAAGCGGTGACGCTCGTGTTCTGTTATCTTTTCTACTGAATCACCGACGCCGGCAGCATAACCCTTCATCTGGCCAAGCCCATTCACCATCAGCCCTGCCAGTAGCAAAGGTAATAGGCGAATAAAAAAGCCAGCACCGTGCGCCTGGCGTACATGCTTCTGTATGCGCCACAGTCGAAGCCATGGGATTCCCGGGGAGCCAATAGTGAACATAAGACGACGACGCCAGGACCATGGTTGTGCCCAGGTAGCGGCGAACTGCCTTCCGGCATAATACTGTGCTTTAATCCAGGGCATCCAGGCGGTAAAATTTGAATGCAAAGTGTAGGTATTCGACTCAAGCCAGAGCTGATAGCCCTGGGCTGTAAAATATCGGTGCAGTACACTTTCAGCCTGCATTAAATCACCCAGCTGCTCTCCATAAGCTAACAGAATATCCTTCTTGTAACTGCTGTTATGCCCCGGTAGATGGCGCATCGTTCCTGATGAGATAGGCGGAGACCACTCGCTATAAGATACATAGAAATCACCCCAGCTAATCATAGTATCCGGATTGCCGTTTTTTACACAGGGGCCCACAGCAGCCCATGGTTGCTGGTGAGCAGTAATAAGCGTTTGCGCCCAGTTAGCCTCGGGAAAAGAGTGATCCTCAGTAAGCGCCACCACTGCAGCGCGGGCCTGGCATATGCCGGCGGCAAATCCGCGAGCGATAGAGTTAATTGGCCCTGTTTCTACCACCTGCCAGCTGTGAAAACAGGTCAGTTCGGTTTTATCCAAGTTGCATTTCTCCAGCGATGACACCACGAAAACGACTTCCATTTGCTTTACCGCCGTCTGTGCTTGCAGGTAAGACATGGTACGCCGGACAGCGTCGTACGTGTCAGGAACTACCACAATAGCTGCCAGAGATGGCTCTATAAAGGGCGGGTCACTCAAAAAATATTGTCTCCCGTTTTGGTTTGGATAAATCACTCATATAATATATATTTAATTCGAAGACTGTCAAGGAAATCGTTCCAGGGAGCACTGTGCTTAGATATGGAACCAGACTGCTAACAGGAGTGTTTTATTGGATGTATTGATAGGGACGCCGATTCATAGTGATGGCACCTATATAATAGATAAATTTCTGGCCAATCAGGGGCAGATTCAATCAAAATACCCTTCGTCCGAACTGGTTCTGGCCACTGTTGAAGATGAACTGGCCAGGAAGTTGGAGGGCCTTATCAAATTATGGAAGTTGAAAGGGCGGGTATTACATTATCAGGTAACCAAGCCGGACCATGCACGGAGTAGTATCTGGAATATAACTGCTGGTAGGGAAGCCATACGCCAGTACATGCTGAGTCAAACTGAAGCCGAGTACCTCCTCTTTCTTGATGCTGACATGACCGTTGAGCCATCGGTAATAAGTATCATGAAGAAGGAATTGGAAGGCTACGATGTTGTTTTCAGCGGTTATCCATTACGCAATCATGGAATCGGGCTGGCTGGGGCTGGTTGTGCCATGCTCAAAAGAAGCGTGCTGGAGAAGCTCAATTTTAGATGCTATGAGTTTAAGAACGGAGAGGTCATATTTGAGGACAATGTGCTCGAAATGGACCTGTTTCGTTTACATAGCCGGATTAAAAAAGGATTCTTTCTTACCGGCTGCCATTTCACCAACGCTGATAATATGAAACAAATTACTCCCGGGCCAGTCGGCGTATTTCGAAAGCTGATTAATCATCCTTTGCTAAGATATGGACTTATAAAGACCAGCATATATCTCAAATACAACATCCCCTGGAGGCTGAAGACAATGATCAGCAGGTTTTAAGCTACCCTCTAAAAAGTTCCACAGATCATCGTCCTGTTTCTCAAACCCGATATATCAAGGTATACGGTTACAATATAATAGTTATTATACTTATAGCCTGATTCGTTACATAAAAAGAAACTCCAAAGATTCTCGCTTCGCTTATAACGGTTTCCTGGTAGCATGTCCAACCTGACGTGACCCTCGAAAACTGCTACAGAAAAGGGGACATGTCCAGACTGTTGACAAATCCCATAACATAATTTAGTATGACTGGAAATAATAATATTGCAGAATAACTATAGTGTCCGAGATGAGAAGGGCGAGAGCAGGAAGCTTCGGCAGGAGACGTAATCAGGAGCTACCAGAGAGTTAACAAAGTAGCAGAGGAAACGAGCTAAACTATTAGTAGCTGCTTATTTAATGTTTGATTCTCAGAAAAGTTGCTTTGTAAATTCATAAAGGAGGTGTTATAAAAATGTCTATTTCTTTTTCAGGTAGTGAACTTGTCGACATAGCTATTGGTATAGAGAGGAGCGGGATTGCTTTCTACGATACTATGGCAAAGTCCACTAAGAATAATGTAGCCCGTGATTTATTTAAATATCTGGCTGATACGGAACGAGAGCATATCAAGATATTTCAGGGGATGCGAGATGAAGCCGATACGTGGCAGATGCCAGAAGCCTATGCCCAGGAATACGATGCTTATCTACGGGCACTGGTCGACAGTGCTATTTTTACTGAGAAAAAAATGACCAGCGAAATGGTGGCCGAGGCAGATAACTATATCCAGGCTCTGGAACTAGCCATAGGTGCCGAAAAGGATTCTATATTATTTTATAACGAAATGAGCAAAGTCATATCACCGCGTGCAGAAGTGCAGTTAAACAAGATAATTACGGAGGAGAAATCGCACCTCGAGAAGCTCTCCGAGCTGAAGAAAAAGCTGACAGCAATATAATACCCTGATAATAGAATGAACTAAGTATCATTATTCATCTTGATACCATAAAATCTGTATTCCCTCTCACTATAAGGGAGAGGGTTAGGGAGTGGGTGAAAACCATTTCAAAACTATATTTCCTCTCCCTTGAGGGAGAGGACTAAGGTGAGGATGCCCTTTTGTCATTCCTGCGAAAGCAGGAATCTACCAGGTCTCTGGACAGCAGGGTGGCGAGGAACTATGGACTATCAGCTACGAGATGTTATTCTGTACTCTACCTTCTATTGCTCGTTGCCACCTTCCACTCAGGCTGCTACAATCTATAATGGAAGGTAGTTAATATGAAAAAAACATATACTATAGTTATTGAACGAGATCCTGAAAGCGCATGGCTGGTAGGGGAGGTTGTAGAGCTACCAGGCTGTTACTCCCAGGCACCAGATCTTCCAACTCTGGAATCAAATATACGAGAAGCAATTTCAGTATACTTGAAGACAGCACTACCCCAGGAGCCATTACCAGATTTTGTCGGTACCTGGCGAGTCGAGGTTTCTGTTTGACTAAACTTCGACTTGTAACCTATAAGACATTAAAAAAGGTGGCGGAAACAACAGGCTTTCAATGGCAGCGCTGCGAAGGCAGCCACAATACCTTTAAGAACCCTCAAGGTCGAATCATTGTCATCCCAGACCATGGATCGCAAGTCATAGTTCGTCCTCAACTACGAAAAATTCTGAGTGACATGGGACTCAGTATAGAAGATTACTATAAACTATTGGATAAGCTTTAAT
>CAYPSP010000134.1:0-4123 GCA_964413335.1 uncultured Dehalococcoidales bacterium | reverse complement strand
CTCATTTACATTCAGCGAGCCTTCGCTTTACAGCTTCCTGACCACTACTGCCAACCTGAATAATATCGCCGGAAATACGTATTTCGGGATTATTAATGGCATTAACCAAATAGTGGTAGATGCTACCAACAACTGGTGGGGCTCTGTGTATGGCCCGGATATGACTTTGCAGTTTGAAGACAACCCCCTACAAGGAGATAACATAGCCGGCAACATAACTTATCAGCCATGGCTGGGAGCCCCTCTATCACTGCCTGCTGTACACCAGCAAACACTCATAGAAGGTGAGAGTCAGGTGGTCGATGCCTCAGAGAAGGCTGATACCACAGTAACTATAACTACTACCGGAGCGACAAATATAACCATCGCCAGCTATGAATCTCAGCCCTTCCCTGACGAGGAATTCCCCGACACAGCCTTAGGTAAATACATAGACATATATATCTCCAATCCCGAGGTAGTCAACTGGCCGATACATGTTGAACTGAGCTACACCGATGCGGAGGTGGCCGCAGCCAGCGTGGACGAAAGTTCGCTGGGTCTTTATTACTACGCACCCGATGGAAGCCTGCAGCGTTGTTCAAACACCGCTGTCAACACCGTCTATAATTACATCTGGGCCAACCTGACAGAAACAGAGGCAGGTTCCCTTGCAGGGAGTCCTTTTGGAAGTGGTGGCGAGCCTTACACCATTGGCGGTGAAGCATACCCGGTGAATAAGATTAACCTGTTGATGCCGTTGTTCGCTATTGGAATAGCAGCCATGGCTAGTAGCACTTCTATCTGGAGACGACGCCAGCGATGCATCAAGCCAATCGTGGCCAGAACGATAAATGCCCGGTGAGCAATAACGTAAGGGCGGGAAAATACAGCAGATAGTTTAACTTTCCTGACTGAAAGCCGTCAAAATCAGCAAGTAAATATGCCCAAATTCCATTGTGAGCAGCGCTCGCCTTTTCGTCATTGCGAGAAGCAATGGCGACGAAACAAATCCAACCCTACACCTCTTCTATTTCCAATATACGATCAACACGGAAGGTTCTCTCCGCGTTCCGCTTCATGCAAAACGCCCGCATTCCCAGAAAAGTCTTACCCTGGTACTCCATATCATCAACCATCCGTGGAATAACCGTCCTGCTGCTTTTCTCGTCGTTAGGCCTGAGGTACACCATCTTCAACTTCGTCTGGTACTCAATCGCTTTCCTGATTATTTCAATCTTGTCGTCGACCGAACAGGACTGCGCCGCCCTGTTGTACTGGTACCTGGTCAGGAATTTAACCACCCGATAATCTGTCCAGATGTGTTTCTTCAGGACAGGCTTCTTCAACACTATTCCCTCCAGTGTGGTACACCTGCTCAACGCCACATACATCTGCCCGTAGGAGAATGTTCCCCTGCCAATATCAATTATCACCTTGTCGAAGGTCTTACCCTGGCTCTTGTGGATGGTCACCGCCCAGGCAAGCATCAACGGATACTGCTTGAATCTACCGACAGTCTCCGATTGCAGTTGCCCTTCTTCGACGAAGAACTTGTATATCTCCCATGTATAGGGAGAAATCTCCACCTCTGTGCCCTCAGTCAACTCCGCGATGATAACCCTGTCCCCATTCTCGTCAACCGTCATAGCGCTGATTTTCCCAATACTGCCATTTACCCAGCGACCCTCAGCATCGTTATTGACCATCATGATTTGCGCACCCACCTTGACCTGGAGCACCTTCGCCGTAGGCAGATATTTATCGTCGAATTCTCCTTCAATCTCTGCGGTAAAGGTCGTTGCTCTCCCCTGCAGTTCCTCCAGTCGCTGGCTGTTAATCTCCGCCGCCAGCTTGTTTGTTGTCGTCATGTATATATAGAAATCGTTGGAAGATGGTTCAAACTGGGGCATATATCTCTGGCTGAGCAACTTCAATCCTTCCTCAGCAATGCTATTATTCCGGATAGAATTAAGCAGGTCCAGGAACTGCCCTTCATGCTGGCGATAAACCTTTTCCAGCTCTATAAACTCCATCTCCAGTGAAGCAAACACGTTAGCACTGTAAAAGTAAGGTGTCTCGTAAAGCTCCTTGAGCACCGCTTTTTCAGTCCCGGTGACTACCGGAGGCAACTGGTACAGGTCACCAAAGAAAATCATCTGAATACCACCGAAAGGAAGATGTCTGTCCGGCCCGTTGAGCCGCAGGAATTTGTCCACACAATCAAGCAGGTCCGCCCTGACCATCGAGATTTCGTCAATGACAATTGCGTCGAGCTTTTTATAGATGTTGTTAGCTTCATCGCTGTAACGAAGTCTCCTCAACTTTTCCAGTGTAATATTGGGCCTGAAGCCGAAGAAGGAATGGATTGTCTGCCCTTTAACGTTAAGGGCAGCAACACCGGTAGGAGCAAGCACCGCGATGGTCTTTTTAGTAACATTTCGGAAATAACTTAGCAGTGTAGATTTGCCTGTCCCTGCCCTACCAGTGATGAAAACACCCCTGCTGCCCTCCTCCATCATCTCCAGGGCCTGCAGAAAGCGGTCGTTCAACTCTATTTTTGGGGCCCTTGTTTTTCTTTTGCCCTGTTTCTTCTGACTGGATTTCACCGTCTTACCCATTTGCTACAATGGTATCCTTAACAGGGGACAGTTTCAATAAGCAGCGGGCTGCAGTTCAAGATAACTGACTACCTATTCTTCTGCCTGGTATTGAAAAACTTCCTCAAGGGGTACAAGGAAAAAACAATCAGCCCGATACCTATGGAGATAGGATAGACCCAACCTACGATGCCTTCATTGTAACCTCTCTGGCAAACCCCGACAGTCGAGCCTCCACCAAGCCAGTCACCAAGCACAACCGCCATAACCATAAACATTGGAAGCGCTCTCCCAGCAACAAGATAGTGCTCCGAACCCATTTTCTTCCTGAGCACCATGTTAGCGATGACCAGTGTCAGGATTATATAAGAAATCAAGATAATCGCCGGGATAACATTCACATTTTCCATGCTGTGGGCTCCTTTGCCTCCATATTAATGGTTACCGGTCTATTTCCGTCACCCGTGTGAATTCCAGGCTTCGCCCATCCACATCACTCCACTTTTCTATTGATGGCGTTGAGTATACATGCCATTCCATGCGACTGGCAATACCCTTTATTTATATTGTTATACCCGCAATTTATATCGTCATTGCGAGGAGCACCAGCGACGAAGCTTTCCTTTATGTCATACCCACTAAACTTGTACCTGAGAAAGCAGATAGCGAGAATCCACAGTTGTGTTAAATTGAGAACAGAAAGGCAAACATTAAGGTTTCGAAGCATTGTGCAATACCAAGTGATGGAAATGACGACCTTCTGCCTGCTATTCTCCCTCGGGTTTCTTTAGCCTCTCGAAATCCTCGCGGTGTTTCTCATATATATCAGGGTAGAGCTTTTTTACACAATCAGGGCATATACCATGGGTGAACTCAGCTTCTGAATGCTCACTGATATATCCTTCGACAGCCTGCCAGTAACCCTTATCGTTACGGATTTTCTTACATGAAGCGCAAATGGGCAGCAAGCCACTTAGTGCCTTCACTTTACTGAGCGCCTCTTGAAGCTCAGCAATTAACTGCTCACGTTCAGCTTCCACTCCAGCCATGTGGAGAGCAATTTCCACGGCTATTTTTAAATCTGTCTGATCAAACGGTTTAAGTATATAGCCATGAGGTCCTGTTATCTTGGCGCGTGCCAGTATCTCGTCATTAGCAAAAGCGGTTAGAAATACAACCGGCACTTTGAACCGGGAGCGTATCTGCTCCGCAGCTTCGATTCCATCCATTTCAGTCCCAAGCATAATATCCATAAGCACAAGGTCGATGTTGCCACCCTCCACCCTACTAATCGCCTGCTCCCCCGTACCCACCCTGGCTGTAACCTCGTAGCCCAGGTCCTGCAGGTTCCTTTCTATATCCATTGCAATGACACTTTCATCTTCGACAACCAGTATTCTTGCCTTTACCATCTAACTGTTCTCCTTGCGTCCTATTTCTTCCTGAAGCTTATACTAAATCTCGCCCCTGCGCTCCTGTCCAGTTCAAGTTTACCCTCAAGCTGCTGCTCTACCAGTGTAGTGACCAGGTACAAACCCAGGCTC
>CAYPSP010000133.1:0-4148 GCA_964413335.1 uncultured Dehalococcoidales bacterium | reverse complement strand
ATGACAGGGCCAGAGGAAATAGCTGCTGTTATTCGTGATTTGGCTCCCCGATTTTATCAGCAGGGAAAAACGCTTACAGCTTCTCTGATGGGCTGGCGTGGTGCCAATAAGGAATTGTCATCAGGAAAGGTACATGTGCCAGGGTTCAGTTTTCCTGAGTCGATTGCTGTTGCCCTTGCCAGGGCTTATGAATATGGACAATGGTTAAAGAGACCTAATGGGGTTATTCCTGAACTGACAGGCATTGACAGGGACAAGGCGAGGAAATTGGTGGAGTTTGGCTTACAGTGTTCAAATAACCAGCCAACATGGCTTGATGCTGATTCTGTTAACATGGTTCTTGAGTGCTATGGTGTTAGCCTTGCACAATCAGGGTCGGCTAAGACAAAGGAAGAGGCGGGTGAGCTTGCGGAAAAGCTTGGTTTTCCTCTTGCTGCGAAGTTGCTATCGGATACCATAGTACATAAGACAGATGTTGGTGGCGTCGTTCTTGATCTTAGGACGAGGGCAGATGTAGAGGAGGCCTACGAACAGATAAAACAGCGGCTTGTCGCTATTGGCAGGGAAGAGGAAATGAGAGGTATTACCCTGCAGCAAATGGAGGAAGAAGGTGTTGAGGTTATCGTTGGGGTAACACAGAGCCCAAATCTTGGACCGCTGATGCTGTTTGGTTTAGGGGGCATCTATACCGAACTGTTTAAGGATGTGGCCTTTCGTATCCATCCATTGACCGATGTAGATGCGAAGGAGATGGTTAAATCAATCAGGGCATATCGTCTGCTGGAGGGATGGCGAGGTGCGAAGCCCTGCGATGTCTCTGCATTAGAGGAACTGCTGTTACGGATTTCTGCCATGGTGGAAGATCTGCCTGAGATAGTAGAGATGGATATGAATCCGGTAAAGTCCCTCAACAAGGGCAGTGGCTACAAGGTGCTGGATGCCCGTATCAGGCTGGTGAATCCTGTTATCGGAAAGTAATTAACTTCTATGTTTCCTTCTTACTATTCTGTTGGGAGACGAGGTAATTATGGCTGGCAAGGAGGATAGTATCATTAATACAACGATAGGCAAATCGAATATTGATAGTTTAGGTTCGCCTGTAGCTGTCATAAGAATGGATTCTCAGCAGTCGTATTTAGATATTCCTGAACTACTTCAGTCCTTTATTAACGAAGCGAATAATCAGGCGTGGGAAAAGATAAGGAAAAAGATAGACTATACCTATGATAACTTAGTACTTTTATTAGAAGAGATTGATAAGGAAACACAGCTGAACAGGCAGGTTAAAGACTGGCTCAGGGAAGGCAGAAGACTGCTTTTCAAACCTAACCTGGTCAATCCAGTTTGCATTGACCCAATAAATCACGGTGAGGCTGTAGGATATGCTGCGTGCACTGGTTGGCCTTTTATCGCTGCTTTGATGCGCTGTTTTCATGACAAGCTCGATATCTCTTACCACAAGATGAGTTTGGGAGAAGCAGGTACGGGCATCTCTCAAACTGCAGCTTTCTACAATCGGCACTACTCAGAAGGGAGAAAAATCAGTACTGAAGCCATTATTGAAGGCAAATGTGGTAGTTTGTATGGTGGCTGGGGATTCTATTTTGTGAGGAAGTATCTTGCTGAAAATCATCCCTCTTCTCATCAGGATGACCCAATGAAAGGTTATGATGAAAGCATAGCTGGCAAGTATCTTTCTCCAGGCAAGGCAGGAAATAGGTTAATGGTCTATGACCTTAATCGAGTTAGTGATATAGAGGCAACCCGCCGAGACGTAAATATTGCTGACGGGGTAAACTTTAAGAACATAACACTGCACAAGGCAATCACCGGTGGTAGCTCAGATAAACCAGGTGATATTGAAGAGTACCCTGGATGCATTCTCATTAATGTACCTCGGTTAAAAGTGCATTCTCAAACCTTATTTACGAACGCTATTAAGAATATGGGGATTGGACTCTATCCCATGGAGTTTGCCTCAGATGGAAGTACTACTGGTACTGATTGGAAATATAGTTATCCACCTGAATATCCACCGATAATGAAGTGTGAGATTCCTCACATGCCCTGGGTGCCTCAGCTCGATAATAACAGTTTACCTCTCAGAAAAAGCGATGGAGAATACAAGGTTACCAGGACGTATGGCTTAACAGGGACTATGATAGATATGGACAAGGCACTAGTCAACCTGCAGGTCCCTGAAATTCATATCGTTGATGCAGTCTTCGCTATAAATATGGACCATACTGGTCGTGAAATAAGTGAGAAGGTTGCTGAAGGACTAGCTTTTGCAGCACTTGATGTGGTGGCACTAGACCATCTTTGTGCTCGATATATGTTTAATAATGTTCCTGTTGCAGAAGCGAGAAGGCTGCAACAGGAACAAAGAGTGCATACAGATTTTATCCAGAAAGTACCAATACCTCAGGCTACTGACAAGGATATTATCACTACGGACGGATATGATGAGCCACTATCTCGTTATGGACTGTTTCAGTATGCAGAAAAAAGAGGGCTGGGACGGCAAGACTACTACGCTGTTGGCTGGGATGTTATTAATAAAGCTCCGATTGCTTCTCTGCAAGGTCATTTGGGATTCATAGTTGATAATGAATTTAAAGAGATTATTACCGGTAAACTATATTACGCTGTTGCGAAACCCCTCTGGGACCTGCAGAATACAGTTCTCAGCTATGCAAGAGCGAATGATACTCTTACAGATTCCTTATACTATTCTCAATTACTCGATAGCTATGATGAAAATAAGGATGGCACAATAGATTATGAAGAGGTGGGTAAAAAGGGGTTCTGGCTTCCGTTACAGCGCCTGGTTGCATGGGGCAGGTATCTTTATACAGCGGAGGAGTACGGGCTATTACATGGTGACTTTTTCGCTACTTCTCGCCGCCTGAAGTACAGTAATGAGAAATGGAATCTGGAACGACACGACTTCTTGAAGGAATACGTAATGTCTTGTGTCCCTGAATTAGCCTTTCAGATGTCAAAGGTCCAGGAAGAAGCTAGTGACCCTTTGTTTACTGGAATAACATGGGGTAATGGCAAATGGCCCAGCTGGCAATTCGCCAGCCATGTTTCCGTAGTTAATGCTATCTATCAGGCACAGACTGCGGAGGGAATAGCAAATAATTCTCTTTATGGCCTGGCTCTACAGTATGCTGATAAAAAGAATAATAAAGGTAACTACACAGGTGATACCGGAATACATAGCAAACCTGACGTAGCCAGGAACTACATATTAGCTATAAAGAATGGAGCACCACGGCTGGACTTTGTTCTCTATGTACCTGAAGGGTTTGGAAAGTTGAATAACGCCAGTGTCCCCAACGTCATTGAGACAGATGACTCTCATTTGCTGTTCACAGCCCATTTTAATAATGATAAGGAGACCTGGTAGTGAGAAAATACCGAAGGCCGCAGCAGTCACCATATTTTTTTGTTTAAAAAGATAGAGTAAGTATGCTGTTAAACAAGGTACCGACATGATATGATATGAAGCAGTAAGGTTTTCTGAAAGAAACTATTATGAAAATACTCCTTGTTTATCCAAAGAATCCGGATACCTTCTGGAGTTTCAAGCATGCCTTGAAATTCATCTCCAAGAGGGCGGCTTTTCCTCCTCTGGGTTTATTGACCGTTGCGGCGATGCTTCCATCTGAATGGGAGAAAAAACTGGTGGATATGAACATTTCCACTCTGACCGATAAAGACCTCAAATGGGCGGATTATGTGTTTATCAGCGCCATGGTGGTACAGCAGGAGTCAACACGAGAAGTTATAGATAGATGTAAAAGTTTTGGTGTTAAAACTGTTGCTGGTGGCCCTCTTTTTAGGATTGGGTATGAGGACTTTCAGTTCGATGATGTTGATCATCTCGTATTTGCGGAAGCCGAAAACATAATGCCACGCTTTGTAGAAGATTTAAAGAACGGGACCGCGAAGCATATTTATAACGCTGAGGAGAGGCCGGATATTACCACCAGCCCGGTGCCTTTATGGTCGCTTGTCGACATGAATAAATACCAATCTATGAGCCTGCAGTATTCACGAGGTTGTCCCTTCAACTGCGAATTCTGCGATATAGTAGTGATGAATGGGCACATACCACGAACGAAAATTAGTGACCAGGT